>CAZGCX010000011.1:0-22744 GCA_964524585.1 uncultured Anaerolineaceae bacterium | reverse complement strand
TGGCGGTCGATCCGGCTTCCCGGATGTGATAGCCCGAGATCGAGATGGTGTTCCACTGCGGCAGATGGTTCATGCCAAACTCGATGGTGTCGGTCACCAGGCGCATCGAGGGCTCTGGAGGAAAGATGTACTCCTTCTGTGCGATGTACTCCTTCAGGATGTCATTCTGGATCGTGCCGCGCAGTTGATTGGGCCGCACACCCTGTTTTTCGGCAGCTGCGATGTACATGGCCCAGATCACAGCCGCAGGTGAGTTGATGGTCATGCTGGTCGACACGCGGTCAAGCGGAATGTCCTTAAGCAACAGCTCCATGTCGGCCAGCGACGACACTGCCACGCCGCACTTCCCGAACTCGCCAGCCGCCTCCGGGGCGTCGGTGTCATAGCCCATGAGAGTGGGTAGGTCGTAAGCGACGGAGAGACCGGTCTGGCCCTGATCCAGCAGGTAGCGGAAGCGCCGGTTGGTTTCTTCGGCGGTTCCAAACCCAGCGAACATCCGCATGGTCCACGGGCGAGCGCGGTACATCGTGGGATGGATGCCACGGGTGTACGGGTATTCGCCCGGCATACCCAGGTCATCCAGGTAGTCCATGTCGATCACATCCAGCGGCGTGTAGAGCCGGTCCACCAGCTCGGAGGAGGTGGTGATGAACTGCTGCTTGCGCTCCGGCACACGAGCGGTCGCCTGGTGAAGTGTGGTTTCTTCCCACTTCTCCAGCGCTTCGCGCAGCGCTTCCATTGCCTCTGGATCGAACATAAGTGTTGCTCCTGCGGGGCTGCGGCGATTATAGCATTCGGGGTTTTGCGGTTGGCAGGATGGCCGACCGGTCGACCGAGACCGTGCCTGAACGGGGAGCGATGGTCCGAATGTTAGAATCGACCCCTTGGACTTCGCGAGGCCGCGTCTGCCTCCGGGCAGGCATTCAGGAGGTCAATCAGCAGTGAGCGAGGCGGTTATCGTGCAAGCGGTCCGGACCCCAATTGGTGCCCACGGTGGGGTACTGAAGTCGGTTCGGCCAGATGACATGGCGGCGATGGTGATCGCCGAAGTAGTCAAGCGGGCCGGTATCGACCCGGCCGCGATCGAAGAGGTTTACTTCGGCTGTGCAAATCAGGCCGGGGAGGACAACCGCAACGTGGCCCGCATGGCGGCGCTGCTGGCCGGCTTGCCGGTGGAGGTAGCGGCGGTCACCTTCAACCGGCTGTGCGCCTCCAGCCTGACCGCGATCAATGCTGCCGCACGGGCGATCAAGGCCGGGGAGGGGGAGGTGTATGTCGCGGGAGGCGTCGAGTCCATGTCTCGATCGCCGTGGGCGGTGCCCAAGGCCGAGTTTCCCTTCCAACGCGGCAATCTGACGGCCTACGACACCACACTCGGGTGGCGCTTTCCAAACCCCAGGCTCAAGGAACAGTACGGCAACGACAGTATGGGCGAGACCGCCGAGAACATCTACCAGGAGCATGAAGTTAGTCGGGAGGAGCAAGACCGCTTCTCGCTGCAGAGCCACCAGCGTGCACTGGCAGCGATCGACACTGGCCGCTTCGCCGACGAGCTGATGCCGGTGACCATTCCGCAGCGGCGGGGCGAACCGATGATGGTCGACACCGATGAGCGGCCACGGCGCGACACTTCGCTCGAGGCGCTGGCCAAGCTCAAACCGGCGTTCCGCGGCCACGGCACGGTCACGGCCGGGAATTCGTCCGGGATCAACGATGGCGCGGCGGCGGTACTGCTGATGTCTGCTGAGAAGGCGGAGGAGTTGGGCGTCAAACCCTGGGCCCGGGTGGTGTCCTCAGCGGCTGCCGGCGTGCAGCCACGTACTATGGGCTATGGCCCGATCCCGGCCACCCGCAAGACGCTGCAGCGGGCCGGGCTGACCATGGATCAGATCGGGCTGATCGAACTGAACGAGGCCTTCGCAGTTCAAGCGCTGACCGTGATGCGCGAGCTCGGGATGCCGGAGGAGATCACCAATGTGAACGGCGGCGCCATCGCGCTCGGACATCCGTTGGGTTGCACCGGCGCCCGGATCGTTACCACGCTGCTGCATGAGATGCGGCGCCGCGCGCCGGAACAGCCGCGGCCGTACTACGGACTGGCGACGTTGTGCGTCGGCGTAGGGCAGGGGGAAGCGGCGATTTTCGAGTGGGTAGGGGATTAACTTAGCCGCTCGGCTCTGAACCGGGCTCTGCCGGCACTGTCCAACGGCGGCGTTGTTCAGCGACCGTCTTGGCGCAACTCACGCAGGAACCCCAGCACGCCGGCGATCACCACCTGCCCCTGGGCCAGTGCCCGATCGGCCAGGCGGCCCGCGCGCTCCAATCGGATCTCGGGCTCCTGCTGGGTGAGCTGATACAGCTCGACCAGCACCCCATGAGTGCTCTTGGGATGAATGAAGGCGATTAGCTTGCCGCCGGTGCCGACCACCGGCTCGCGGTTGATCAGCTCAATCCCCTGCGCTTCCAACCTTTCAAGGCAGGCGCGGATGTCATCGACCTCCAGACACAGGTGGTGCATCCCTGGTCCGTGACGCTCCAGGTAACGGCTGATCCCGCTGTCGGCCTCGGTCGGCTTCACCAGCTCCACTTCTTGAAGGCCGGCGGCCAGGAAGGCCACCACCGAGCCCTGCTCCGGCACGTCCTCGACGTGTGAGACGCTGAGCCCCAGGCCGTCACGCCAGAACTTCAAGGCCTGCTCGATATCGTCCACGACCAACCCGATGTGATTGATGCGTATGGTTCCGCTCATCCGAAGATCCCCTTGCGCTCGCGGACTGCCAATCGGGCGCGCTCGGTTTGGAACGGCCTATCCATCGGGAACGATCCCACCAGGTTTGTCACTCAGAAGCCACCAACCGGCTGGTACTCACCCCAAAGCTCACGCAGTCTGTCACAAATCTCTCCCAGCGTGACCTTGGATTCCACACAGTCGACCAGGAGCGGCATCAGATTGTCGCTGCCGGCCGCGGTTTCCGCCAACGCATCCAGGCTGCGTTCCGTGGCGGACGCATCTCGCGTGGCGCGCAGTTTGGCCAACTCCCGGCTGGCCGTCGCCTCGATCTCCGGGTCAGCAGCTACCGTCTCCAGCGGGGACAGTTGATCCGATTCAAAGGCATTGACACCGACGATCAGCGACTGCTTGCTCTCGATCTCCTGTTGGGCGCGGTACGCCGCGTTTTGGATTTCGTGCTGAATGTAGCCCGCCTCGACCGCTGCCAAAGCGCCTCCCATCCCATGGATGGTTTGAAGGTAGGTCTCGGCCCGGGCCTCGATCTCGTTGGTGAGCTGCTCGATGTAAAACGAGCCGGCCAGCGGATCGACAGTGTCGGCGACTCCGGTCTCATGGGCAATGATTTGCTGAGTGCGCAGCGCCACCCGCACGGCCTGCTCTGTGGGTAGCCCAAGCGCCTCATCCATGCTGTTGGTATGCAGTGATTGGGTGCCGCCCAGCACTGCTGCCAGCGCTTGCAGCGCGACTCGGACCACATTGTTTTCGGGCTGTTGCGCGGTGAGGGTCGAGCCGGCGGTCTGCGTATGGAATCGCAATTGCAGCGAACGCGGGTCTGTGGCTTGAAAGCGGTCACGCATAATGCGGGTCCACATGCGCCGTGCGGCTCGGAATTTGGCCACTTCCTCCAGCAGATTGTTGTGTGCGTTGAAGAAGAAGGTGAGGCGCGGTGCGAACTCATCCACCTGCAAACCGGCCTGCAGCGCAGCCTCCACGTAGGCGATCGCATTGGCCAGCGTGAACGCCAGCTCCTGCACCGCGGTGCAGCCGGCTTCCCGCATGTGGTAGCCAGAAATCGAGATGGTGTTCCAGTGTGGAACTTGCTGACGGCAGTAGGCGAACACGTCGGTGATCAGCCGCATGGCCGGCCCAGGCGGAAAGATGTAGGTGCCGCGTGCCGCATACTCTTTCAGAATGTCATTCTGTACCGTGCCTCGCAGTGCCGAGGGCTCGACGCCCTGACGTTTCCCCACCGCCACGTACATGGCCAGCAGGATCGCCGCCGGGGCGTTGATGGTCATGCTGGTCGAGACCTGGTCGAGCGGAATCTGATCAAACAGAGTCGCCATATCCTCCAGCGACGAGATCGATACCCCGACCTTTCCGACCTCTCCTTCGGCCATGGGATGGTCGGCGTCGTAGCCGATCTGGGTCGGCAGATCAAAGGCGACCGAGAGCCCGCTCAGCCCCTGTCCTAGCAGGTAGCGGAATCGCTCATTGGTTTCGGCCGCGCTGCCGAACCCGGCGTACTGGCGCATGGTCCACAGCCGGCCGCGGTACATGGTGGGCTGGACTCCGCGGGTGTAGGGCTCCTGGCCGGGAAATCCGACTTGATCCAGGTACGACTCGCCCGCATCGGCCGGTAGGTACACCCGCTGCTGCGGGATATCGGATGAGCTGGTGAAGTCGGGTTTGCGCTCAGGCAATCGGCTCAGCGACGGCTGTACGGTCTGTTCCGTCCATCGGCGTCGAGCCGACTGCAAATCCGTCGTCACCGTGACTGCTCGGGTGCCAGGGTGGCGTCTCGCAGGCCAAGATCGGCTGCGGTGATCGCCGGGACAGATTCGAAGTTGGCGAAGGTGGCGTCGCCGAACGGCAGGCTCATCGATTTGCGCAGCCGGTCGAACAGCACCAGGTACGAATCGGAGACATGGGCCTCCCAATCTAGTCCGAGCTGGGCGGCCCGCGATCGCAGGGCCGCTACCGATCCGGCCTCCAGCTCGACGAAGTTGCCGAAGGGCAGCTCGTCCAACATCACTGACAGCTCATCCAACGCGAACTGCTCCCGGTACTTCTCATAGATCGCCAGCACCTGATAGCCGAGCGCCTCCACCAACCGTAGTGCAGTCGAAGCGTCGTTCAGCTCGATTTCGAATTCATCACGTTCGAGCGGTTCGGGTCGTGCCTGCTTGACGGTGAGCGTTGCCTGCGGATCGACCCTCAGGCGGAAGACTATCCCGGAGCTGAATAGGGATCGGTCGGGAAGATCGAAGCGCCAGTTGCGCTCGAGATGGCGTTGGTTGGTGCGAACCGCGCCGTGCGCTTCCAATCGTTTGACCAATCGACTCGAATCAGGGCAGTAGAACTTGGCCTCAATCTCGTTGTGATTCACGCCAGGGTCACCAGCACCTGATTCTGGTTCACATTGTCGCCCGGATGTACCCGGACCCGAGTCACGGTCCCGTCTCGGGGCGCTTTGAGTTCGTTCTGCATCTTCATCGATTCGAGGATGATCAGGTTGTCCCCCTTGGCGACCTGCTGCCCGTCCTCGATCGGGATCGCGACCACCATGCCCGGCATCGGGGCCACCAGACTGAATTCGCCTTCCAACACCTGACTGCCGCCGCTGGCCTCTCGCAGCCGCTTCTGGCGCTCGTCTTCCACCAGGACCTGGTAGTGGCGTCCCCGCAGCAGCACCTCAATCGCTCGCCCTCCGGTGAACAAGTTGGCCTCGAAGGACTCGCCGTCAAGCAGCATCGAATACACTGGCTGGTCGGCGATCGATTGAAAGTCGACCTCCAGGACCTGCCCGTTGACCGTGATCTGGCCTGCTGCGTTCAGATCGATCTCGAAGGATTGCTCGCCGACGGTGGCAATGTACTTCACTATGGTTGCCTGGGGCTAGACGAACCGCGCCAGCCCCTTGGGGTTGGCCGGGGACAACCGCGGGCTCGGCTCAACGCTGCATGCGCTCCCACCGTCCGACCCACTTCCAGTTGCTGGTATCCCGCTCGCTGCGCCGCACGATCTGCGCCGCTTGCTGGGTCTCGCGATGCGAAACCAGAGTCGCCATCACGGCGGCAATCATGCTCAGGTCTTGTTTGCCTTCTTGCGGCTCATCAAGTGAAAAACGTTCTTCGACAAAGCGGGTGTCGAATTGCCCACCGATGAAGCGGGCCGAGTCCAACAGCTGCTGATGGAACGAGATATTGGTGCGCACCCCCAGAATGCGGAACTCATCCAAGGCCCGCCGCATCCTCAGGATCGCCTCACCGCGAGTCTCCCCCCAGCAGATCAACTTGGAAATCAGTGAATCATAGTGCGGAGTGATGTTGAAACCGGCGTAAACACCGGTATCCACACGAACACCGGGCCCACTGGGCGGGATGACCGAGGTGAGCTGGCCAGTGCTGGGGAGGAAGTTGTTGTAGGGATCCTCGGCGTTGATGCGGCACTCGATTGCCCAGCCGTTGAAGTGCACGTCCTCCTGTGCATAGCGCAGCCGGCGGCCGCGAGCCACCCGGATCTGTTCTTTGACGATGTCGATACCGGTGACCATCTCGGTCACTGGATGCTCGACCTGCAACCGGGTGTTCATTTCCAAGAAGAAGAAGTTCCGGTCTTTGTCGACCAGAAACTCGATGGTTCCAGCATTCAGGTAGTCGACTGCCTTTGCCGCTCGGCAGGCCAATTCGCCCATCACTTTTCGCAACTCGTCGTCCATAAACGGGGAGGGCGACTCCTCCAGTAGCTTCTGATGACGGCGCTGTAACGAGCACTCCCGTTCACCCAGATGGATGACGTTGCCCTGTGAATCGGCCAGAATCTGAAACTCCACGTGTCGGGCATCCAGCAAGAGCTTTTCCAGATAGACGTTGCCGTCGCCGAAGGCGGCCTCCGCCTCACGCCGGGCGGCCTGCAGCAACCCCGGCATCTCTTCCAGAGTGGCGACTTCCCGCATCCCCTTGCCCCCGCCACCGGCGGTGGCCTTGATCAGCAGCGGGAAGCCGATGTCCGGCGCCATACGCAGCAGATCTTCGTCCCGCAGGTCGCCTTCGCCCTCGGTACCGGGAACCACTGGCACTCCGGCAGCGGCCACGGTGGCCCGGGCCACCGCCTTGTCCCCCATGGCGGCAATAGCGCTCGGCCGCGGCCCGATAAAAGTCAAGCCGGCTTCGTGCACCGCTTGTGCGAAATCATCCCGCTCGGCCAGGAAGCCATAGCCTGGATGGATCCCGCCTGCTCCACAACGCTTGGCGACGTCAATGATCACGTCGCCGCGCAGGTAGGAATCCCGGGAAGGCGCCGGCCCGATCAGGTAGGCCTCGTCGGCCTGCCGCACGTGCAGCCCGCCCCGATCGACGTCCGAGTAGACCGCCACCGACTGCATGCCAAGCTCGCGGCAGGCCCGAATGATGCGAACTGCAATCTCGCCCCGATTGGCGACCAGCACCTTGTTAAACATGGCGGTGATCGATTATAGCGGCAGGCCGCAGCTGCCCCGAGCGTGGCCGCTCCACCAATCTGCTTCGTGACCCGGATCGTCTGGCTCGGAAGGTCAAGGCAGGGGTCCTATAGCGGAATGTTCCCGTGTTTTTTGGCCGGGTTGATGTCGCGTTTGTTGGACAGCATTTCGAGTGCATTGATCAGACGCGGGCGGGTGAAGCGCGGTTCGAACACATCGTCGATGTAGCCGCGGGAGGCCGTCACGTAGGGGTTGGCGAATTTCTCCCGATAGTCCTCGACCAACTCGGCCTTTCGCTGATCCGGATTCTTCGATTTCGCCAGTTCACTACGAAAGATGATGCTCACCGCACCCTCCGGGCCCATCACCGCAATCTCAGCGGTCGGCCAGGCGAAGTTCAGGTCGCCGCGGATGTGCTTGGAAGACATCACACAGTAGGCACCGCCATATGCCTTGCGGGTGATGACTGTCAGCTTTGGTACGGTCGCCTCACAGTAAGCAAACAACAGCTTGGCGCCGTTGCGGATGATTCCACCGTGCTCCTGGCTGGTGCCCGGCAGAAAGCCGGGCACGTCCACGAAGGTCACCAGTGGAACGTTGAAAGCGTCGCAGAAGCGTACGAAGCGAGCCGCCTTAAGCGACGCGTTGATATCCAGCACTCCGGCCAGGACTGCCGGTTGATTGGCGACGATGCCGATGCTGTGTCCGCCCATGCGGGCAAAGCCAACCACGATGTTCTGAGCGAATCCCTCGTGAATCTCCAGAAAGGCGCCGTCGTCCACTACCAGCCGGATCACCTCCCGGATGTCGTACGGTTTGGTGGGGTCCTCCGGAACGATGCTGTCCAATGCGATCTCGGTCCGCAACCGGTCGTCGCCGGTCGGCACGAAGGGTGGATCCTCCATGTTGTTCTGCGGCAGATACGAGAGCAGCACTCGGATCATGTACATGCAGTCGGCTTCGCTGTCGGCCACGTAGTGGCAAACCCCGGAGGTGCCCGCATGGACTTCGGCTCCGCCAAGCTCTTCGAAGTCGACATCCTCATGCGTGACCGAGCGCACCACATCTGGTCCGGTGACAAACATGTAGGATGATTTGCGGACCATGAAGACCAAGTCGGTCAGCGCGGGCGAGTACACGGCTCCGCCGGCGGACGGCCCCATGATGGCGCTAATCTGTGGAATGACGCCGGAGGCCATGGTGTTACGCAGGAAAATGTCGGCGTAGCCGCCGAGCGACACCACCCCCTCTTGAATGCGTGCACCGCCCGAGTCGTTCAGCCCGATCAGTGGAGCACCGTTCTTCATCGCCATGTCCATGATCTTGACGATCTTCTCGGCGTGAACCTCCCCCAAACTGCCGCCGAAAACTGTGAAGTCTTGCGAGAACACGTAGGTCAGCCGCCCCTCAATCGTGCCCCAACCGGTGACCACGCTGTCTCCCATGTAACGCCGATCCTGCAGGTCGAAGTCGTGAGTCCGGTGCTGGACGAAGACGTCGGTCTCACGGAAGGATCCCTTGTCGAGCAGTAAGTCGAGCCGCTCCCGGGCGGTCAACCTGCCCCGCTGGTGCTGCGCCTCAATGCGCTCCTCTCCGCCTCCCAACTGAGCTTGGGCTTTCAACTTGTGCAGCTCTTCGACCTTCGAGTCGTGGCTCATCGTTCACTCTCCTGAAAGTAGCGGCGCACCGAGGCTCGGGTGAGCACCACAGTCACGGCGCCGACGCCCAGCACGGTCCATACGGCAGCGAGCGGGGCGCTCGATCGTGCGTAGGCGGAGCGGGCCAGGAACAGTCGGTCGGCCCAGTACCAGGCCAGGTAGGCCGACCCACCCCAAGAAATCAGCCGCGGCGCCCAGGGCTTTCCGAAGAAGGCGCCGAGCGCCGCGAGCAGCCCCCAGGTGCCCCAGACCGCGTTGCGCAGCAGCAAGTAGGCTGCCGGGACCGCAAGCGACAGGTCTGGCAGGGACAGACCGGCCACGAAGCCACCCCAATAGATGGCCGCGAGGGTTAAAACCCCGAGGCTCAGCCAAGTTACGAGAGCAGGTCGGTGATCGCTCACAGTTGGTGGGAGGCTAGCCGAGCTAGCCGGACAGGGTCAGCGTGATCTTGCCGAGCTGTTCCCCGGCTTGCAAGCGCTGATAGGCTTCGGCCGCCCGCTGCAGAGGATACTGCATGTCCAGCACCGGCCGCAGGTCACCACGAAAGACCAACCGCATCACCTGCTGGAACTCGCTGCGGCTGCCCATCGTGGAGCCAATGACCGTGATGTGTTTGCCGAACAGGAATCGGTGGTCGATCTCGTACTTGGGGCCGCCGGTATTGCCGACGGTCAGTATGCGGCCGCCCTTTCGGACCGCTCGCAAACTGGAGGCCATGGTCGGAGCGCCGACGTTGTCGACCACGACGTCGACCCCGTGCCTGCCGTCGTGACGATAGGCAGTCCTGGACCAGGCCGCATCCAAGCTGCGATCGATCAGCAGTTCGGCACCCAGCTGCTTGGCGAGCTGCAGCTTCTCGTCGCCGGAGCCGACCACGATCACCCGCGCCCCGGCCAGACGGGCGATCTGGATACTGGCCGTGTTCACTCCGCCCGATGCGCCCACCACCAGCACCACTTCGCCCGGCCGGAGTTGGCCGCGGCCGATCAGTGAGTGCCAAGCGGTCAAGTAGACTGTCGGCGCGGCCGCAGCAACCTTCGGGTCGAAGTCGTCCGGCATCTTGAGCAGGTTACCCGCCGGCACCGCCATCAACTCGCGAAATGTGCCCCGAGTATGCTCGCCCAGCAGCTGCCACTCCCGGCACAGATTGTCGGCGCCGGCCACGCAGAACTCGCAGCGCCCGCAGCTCAAGTTTGGATAGATCGCGACCCGATCGCCGACCGCGAACTCCGTCACCTCTGGCCCGATCTCCATCACCATCCCCGCACCGTCGGCGCCAGGAATGTGCGGCATTTCAAGCTGGAGCCCGGGCCAGCCCTCCAGCACCAGCAGATCCATGTGGTTCAGCGCGACCGCCTCCAGCCGCACCAGCAGCTGGCCGGCAGCAGGCTGTGGATCAGGCAGATCGAGCACCTGCAGGCGATCGATGCCTCCGTGCTGTTCAAACCCAATGGCCTTCACGCGGACCTCACTCAGGAACCGCCGATCTCGTAGCCAATGAACAGAATCTCGTTGCGTCCGTAGTTGCGGAAGGTTCGCCCACCGGGATAGGCGCTTTGGATGGCATTCAACTCGGTCTCGCGCTCCGGCAGAACCACAAACAAGGTATGGCGCGGCACGTCCAGGCTTGAAGGAGCAAGCACTGTCTCCGGCAGATCCGAACCAGTTGTCTGCGGCGCCAGGTAGGCGATGTTGGAGTGGCTGTGCAGACCCATGCGGCCGCCAAGGAAGTAGACAAAGGGCTGGTCATCCTGTCTTGCCAGCCACACGGCGAGGCTCTGGGCGGCTTCGGTGTTGATGTCGCCGAAGGCTGGTCCGGTGGCAAACTGCCCGAAGTAGAAACGGAGGTCAGACCAGCCCGCGATGGCAAGCACCGCCAGCGCGGCGGCGGTCGCGGCCTGCCGCCAGGCCGGCCAGGCCTCGGCCAGCCATTCGGCCACGGTGACCAGCGGCAGCGCCACCAGAATGGCGACCGCCGGAACCACCAGCAAGTAGCGCTGCGAGGCTGGCGGGCTCAGGCTCAGTCCCCCGACAAAGATTGCCGCCAACAGCCACAGGCCCAGCCAAATGCTGCGCAGCTCCCGAACGCGCACCACAATCAGACTTACTCCCATCAAGAACAGCGACGCCGGCAGCGCCAGCAGCATCGGCTCGCACGGCTCGTAGGAGAGCCGCAGATTGACCGAGGTGAACCCGAGGGCGGCGGTGCGAAATTGGGCCAGCATCAGCTCCCAGGCCTCCCGCCCGGTGTTCACAGTCTCCGCCTGCAGCCAGGGACCCAGGGCCGCAACCCGGCCGAGCGGGGCGCCGAACTCCTGCGGGTGCCGCAAGAAGAAGACTGCCAGCGGCAGCGAGCTGACCAGCAGCCCCAACAACAGAATTGAGAAGCCGGGAAGCAGGCGGCGGAAGGCTTGCCGGTCCTTAATCAGCGCGGCGGCGCACCACAAAATGAAAAAGGGCAGCACCACCCGGATGCTGACGTAGAAGTACTGTGACAGCCCCAGGATGATACCGGCGCCGGCGAACGCCAGACGATCGTTCGACTTCCAGGCTCGCCAGAAGCAGGCGGCGAAAGCCGCCATGAAGAAGCCATCCCAGATATTGTTGAGGCCGATGCGGCTGAAGTGAATGTGGAAGTGAAAGACCGCCAGATAGACCGCGCTGACCCATGCCACCCGCTTGCCGAACATCTCGCTGGCCAGTGCGAAAGTAACCGGGACGGTGAGTGCACCGGCCAGCGCCGAGACCACCCGCAACGCCGCTTCGGTCTGCCCGAAAATCCGGATCGAGAGTGACTGCACAAAGAAGAACAAGGATGGAAAAGAAAACCAGGCCACACCGAACAAGTTATCGCGAAAGCCATCGATGAACTGCACCGCGCTCAAGCCGGCCGAGGCCTCATCACCGGTGAACAACCAGGGGATTTGCTCGGTAGCCAGCCCGCGCAGCAGAAACGCGATCAGGAAGATGCCGCCCAGTCCGAAGACCTCCGGCGAGAAGCGCAGGCGATGCCCCAGACGGATTGGCCGGTTGGATCCGGCCAGCAGTACCGATAAAATGCCCCCGACCCAGCTCAGCAGCGCAATGGTCGGCTGCCGCATGCGCACCGAGTCGCCGGCCGCCAGCCAAGCCGAGAGCGCCAGCGCCGGCGACAGGCCAAGCAGCACCACCCGGGAAGGCGATACCCCCAGCCAGTTCGAAACGGTTCCCAGGACCCGCTGTACCCTCGATGGAAGACCTCGCCCACTGAAACCCATGGCCGCCAGGACAAAACCCACCAGGCCCAGGCCGGTGTAGACGTACAGCCAGCCCCGTTCAGTCTCGAACAGGTAGGAATTCATCGAGCTTCCGATGAATAGCAGGACGGCGGAGCCGAACAGAAGCGAGCTCCATAAAGCCTGCTCGGTATTGCGTCCGCTTCCGCGTCCTGATTTGGCCTTCGATTTGGTGATGCCGGCCTTCCCTTTCTGGTCGTGGGCGGGCTCAGTGTGCGTCGGGTCGAGGCGATACAGCACTCCGCCGGATGCCACCAGCACAACCCCGAATACTGCCAGCTGACTGGCCAGGCGGGCTCCGGTAGCCGGACTTGGCGTCTCCAACGATTGTCCCAAAAACAACAGCGCTGCGCCACCCAGCAGCAGCAACAGCGGTAGCCGAGGTGGAACCCGAATTCGAATCGGTCGCACCTTTGGCCAGCGACCGGCCCGGCGCAGCCTGAGACCCCAAACGATCAACAGGTCCGCCAGAACCGCAACCAGAACTCCAGTGAGCAACCATGCCAAAGGGCTCATCGGTGTCCACCGTTCTGCCCACCCATGCCTATCCCCACGGATTGGGAGGAAAGGGGAGGACCAGGTCGCCGGTCGGGCCCAGGGCATAGATGCCGAAGTAGAAGTACAGGTCGGTGGCGATCACGATCGCCAACGCCACCAGGGCCAGCCGGTGACGGCCGAAGGCTGAGAGCTGGTCGAGCGACAGCGCAATCAGCCAGGCGATAGCGGGGATGGCAACCACGTAGTGGTTGCTGGCAGGCAGCGCCTGCAGCAAGAAGCCTCCCAGAAAGGCGGTCAACCCAAGCCACACGACTGGCAGGAGTTGGCGCTTGTAGATGGCCCACAGCGCGCCAGCGATCAGCAACGGGACTGCCAGGCCGATCACCAGCGGCACACCGGGACGATAGAAGCCCGAGTTCTCTGCCAACGAGGTGAAGCTGTAAACCGATCGCGCCAACTGATCCCAAATCGAAGGTATCAGCTCCGCTGGCGTTGGCGCGGGACCGAACCCCGCCGGCTTCCAGATCAACGAACCGTAGAGCCGCTCAAGCACCAGGTCCGGCTGGAGCAACGAAAACACCAGCAGCGGAGCGGCCACCACCAGCGCGCCGGCGGCGAGCTTTGTGCTGTGGACCAGCATTTGGGCGCTGTCTCGATCGGCTCGCCAGAGCTGCACCGCAAGCAGCGCCAGCAGGGGGATCGCGATTCTACTGCCGGCATAGAAGTAGCTGGACAGGCCAAGTGCGACCCCGGCAGCGACGGCGCCACCGCTCCATTTGCGTTTCCAGCCCCAGGCAAAGAGGGCCAGCACCAGCGGCACCCAGAAGCTATCCCAGATGTTGTTGAGCCCGATGCGAGACCAGTGAATGTCGAAGTGGGAGGTTGCCACAATCGCGGCGCCCATCAATGCCGCACGCCGGCTGGTGAGGATGGAGATCAAGCCGTAGGTGGCCAGCACCCCCGACGCACCGGCCAGCGCGCTGGTGAAGCGCAAGCCAAAGCTGTTTTCACCGAATATCGCCAGCGACGCTCGAACCAGGTAGTAGTAAAGCGCCGGTTGCGCGCTCGGACCGGTGCGAAAGGGTGAGATGGTATTGGGCTGCGGCGGCAAAACGTGCCGGAGCGTAAAGTCCGCTGCGCCAGCTTCGTCCACATGCAGGCCAGCCGGTAGACTGCCCAATCGAAAGGCACGCAGGCCAAAGGCGATCAGAAACAGGCCGACCAGCCACAGGTGCGATCGGTTTGGGCGGAGAGGGAGGCGTACCGAAGGAAGCAGCGCCGCAGCGGCGACCAGCGTGCAGATCGCAAACGCCCAAAGCTGCCAGCCCCGAACAAAGACGTCGTCGACGTACAAATAGCCGAACGAGGCCGTAGTCGCCAGACAGGCGATGACCACAAAGGACCGGAAAACGGTCCATTCACTGGAACGGAGCTCGCGAACTCCCGACCGCAACAGGTCGTAGAACGCGGCCACAGATCCCATGGCCGACTGCTGGATCGTGTCGGCGGTGGCGGCCAGTCGATGAGGGATTCGCTCCAGGCCTTGGGGCCTAGAAAGCCTGAGGCCGCTTCTGCCGACCCGCCGCAGGTACCGCCAGGTCCAGATTGCGGCCAGGTCGAGAGCGACCGCCCCGAGTGCAATCGCGGCGAGCAGCGCAATCAAGCTAGCTGGACTGCGGGCAGCGCTCATGACGCGTGGCTGGTCTGCTAGAAACCGAGCTCGTTTCTGGAAATCACCAGGCGCTGGATCTCGCTAGTGCCCTCGTAGATTTCGGTGATCTTGGCATCTCGGTAGTAACGTTCGACCGGCAGCTCTTTGGAGTACCCCATTCCGCCGTGGATCTGGATCGCCTGGTTGGCACAGAAGTTTGCGGTTTCGGAAGCAAACAACTTGGCCATGGAAGACTGGAGCGTGTAACGCTCGCCGCTGGCCTTGGATGACTGCTTGGCAAGTGCTGCCTGGTAGATCAGTAGCCGGCTGGCCTCAATCCGGGTCTTCATATCGGCCAGCTTGAACGAAATGCCCTGGAACTCGCCGATTCGTTGGCCAAAGGCCTCGCGCTCCCGGGCGTAGTTCAGGCTGGCCCCATAGGCGGCCGCTGCAATCCCTAGCGCCTGAGAGGCGATCCCGATCCGGCCGGCGTCAAGTACCTGCATGGCAATCTTGAAGCCCTGCCCCTCTTCCCCCAACCGATGTTTGACCGGGCAGCGGTAGTTCTCAAACAGGATCTCGCAGGTGGCGCTGGCCCGGATGCCTAGCTTGGGTTCGGTCTTACCCACGCTGAAGCCAGCCCGCTCGGTGTCGATCAGAAAAGCGGTTACGCCGTGATGGCGCTGCTCCGGATCGGTCATGGTGAACAGCAGGATGGTCTTGGCGACCGGTCCACTGCTGACCCAGGATTTGCGCCCGCTGATCAAGTATTCATCGCCCTCTCGCACGGCCCTCGATCGCATGGTCCCGGCGTCCGAGCCGGACATCGGCTCGGTCAGCGAGTAGGCGCCGATCGCTTCGCCAGACGCCACCGGGCGCAGGAACTGCTGCTTTTGGGATTCTGTTCCATAGGCTTCGATCGCGTTGCAGAACAGCGAGTTGTTGACCGACATGATCGTACCGTGTGCGGCATCGGCTTTGCTGATCTCCGTCAGGGCCAGCACGTACGACAGGGTGTCCAGGCCAGCCCCGCCATACTGCTCGGAGACCTCGATCCCCATGAATCCCATCTCGCCCATTTTCCGAATGGTTTCGATAGGAAAATCGCCGCTCTCATCATGCTCGGCGGCGATCGGGGCAATCTCGTTTTGGGCAAATTCCCGCGCCACCTGCTGGATCATCTGATGCTCGGGTGAGAGCTCCAGCGTCGGGCCGGGGTGGGTGGCTTCGCTGATAGCCATGGCGGAGGCGAGATTATAGCATGCGAGGTTTGGCGAACTGGTGCGCCGGATTTCATCGAGCGCCGGCCGACCAGGGTTGACGGCACGCAGCCAGCGAGGCCTGCCTGAAGGCTGCATTACAATCCTGGCCGATGGGCGACACTGCTGAACCGAAGGCGAGGGCCTGGTGAGGGCTGAGCCAATCACACCGGAGATCTTCGAACACCTGGTGACACTGGCCGCGCTCGAGCTGGCCGACGACGAGGCGGAGTATCTGCGCCACGAGCTGAACCAGCAGCTCCAGGCGATCCACGATCTGGAGGCGATCGAGCTTTCGCCTGATTTGGAAATCACCTCCCACGGCGTGCCCTACCCACCGGAGATCCGACCTGAGCTGCGAGATGACCAGGACCAGCCGGCGACGCTGGCCGACGCTATCCTGGAACAGGCGCCGCAGGTCGAAGATCGCTACCTGGTGGTCCCGGACATCCCACACACCGAGCTGGAATGAGCGCTGCCCTGCATGAGATCGCCGCCCGCCGGGTGTTCGCGGGACTCCCGGCCAGGAGCCACTTTCCATTGGGGGCGCCCGCATGAGTTCGGCCCTGTGCGACCTTTCCGCCCGGCGGGTGGTCGAGGGCCTCAAGGCCGGCGACTTCACAGCGGCGCAGGTGTTGGAATCCACCCTGGAGCGGATCGCGTCAGTCGACGGGCACAGCGGGACGCTGGATGGATCGTCCGAGCTCGAACCGGATCGACTGCACGCCTACATCACGGTCACCACGGAGCGCGCCCGTAATCAGGCGGAGGCTATCGATCGCTTGCTGGCGGCGGGCGAAGACCCCGGTCCGCTAGCCGGGGTGCCCCTGGCGGTCAAAGACATTTTCTGCGTTGCCGGTACGCCCAGCACGGCGGCTTCGCGCATCCTGGCCAACTTCATCTCCCCCTACAGCGCCACCCCGGTCGAGCGTTTGGAAGCTGCCGGCTGTGTGACGGTGGGGAAGGTGAACCTGGATGAGTTCACCTATGGATCGTCGAACGAATCCTCGGCGTTCCAGCCGACCCCCAGAAACCCGTGGTCGACGGAACGGGTGCCCGGCGGCTCTTCCGGGGGGAGCGCGGTGGCGGTCGCTTCGGGCGAGGCGACGCTCTCTCTCGGGACCGATACCTCTGGCTCGATCCGGCAGCCGTCCGCATTCTGCGGTGTGGTGGGGCTCAAACCGACCTATGGCCGGGTGTCGCGATACGGGTTGATCGCTTTCGCCTCCTCGCTAGACTGCCCCGGACCGATCGCCCGCGAGGTCGGTGACGCGGCCCTGATGCTGTCCGTTATGGCGGGGCGCGATCCGATGGACTCCACCACCGCCAGGCTGGCAACTCCAGATTACCTGGAGCAACTGGAGCACGGCGTCCGAGGTCTGCGGATTGGAATCTCTTCTGAGTTCGCCCGGATACGTTTCCCCGACCCTTCGACCGGAGAACTGCGTGAGCAGGGCATCCAGCCCGAGGTCCACGAGGCCCTCATGCGCACCGCAAAGCTGCTCAGCGAACAGGGGGCCGAGATCGTCGAGCCGGTAAGCCTGCCGAATGCCGGCTACGGTATCCCGGCATACTTTGTGATTTCACGGGTAGAGGCGGCCTCCAATCTACATCGCTACGACGGCGTGAAATACGGATATCGACACCCCGGCCCGGTGCGGGAACTGGCCGAGCTGTATCGAAAGACACGCGGGGAGGGCTTCGGCCTGCAGCCCAAGCTGCGAATCTTGATGGGAATGTACGTCTCCGGCGCCCAGTACGAGCAGCGCTATTACGAGCGGGCGCTGAAGGTTCGCACCCTGATCCGCCAGGACTTCCTGGCGGCATTTGAAAAGGTGGACGCGCTGCTGGCGCCGACCACGCCAACCACCGCCTTCCATATGAACCAGCTGTATGGCGACTCGGTCTCGATGCAGTATGCCGACCTGCTCACTGTGCCCGCCAACCACGCCGGGGTGCCGGCGCTCTCGATCCCGGTGGGACTGGACCAGGCCGGGCTGCCGATCGGGGTCCAGCTCATTGGGCCCGACTTCTCGGAACACAATCTGCTGAGAATTGGTCGGGCGGTTGAGCTGGCGACCGCCGAGGAGGCCTGGCGGGCGGCCCGCCCCAGCGGGCTGGCCGGGTTGGTCGATGGCTGAGCGCAAGCGAAGTGCCCGTGGTACTGAGCGGGAGCGACCTGACGGTGGAACGGAGTACGAAGCCATTATCGGTCTCGAAACCCACATCCAACTGAACACTCGTTCCAAGGTGTTTTGCTCGTGCAAAGCCGACTCCTGGTTCGATCCTCCGAATACCAACATCTGTCCGATCTGCACCGGTTTGCCCGGCGTGCTCCCGAGCCTGAATCAGGAAGTGGTGGAGAAGGCCGCCCGGTTGGCCTTTGCGATGCAGGCTGATGTGGTGCAGGCCGAATCGTTCTTCGCCCGAAAGAACTACTTCTACCCGGATCTGCCCAAGGGGTATCAGATCAGCCAGTATGACGAACCGCTGGCACTGGGCGGACACTTCGAGTTACCCCTGGGTGACGGGCGCACTCGCCGGGTGGGCATCGTCAAGCTGCACATCGAGGAGGACGCCGGCAAGACCATCCACCGTGGCGGCTCCAGGTTGATCGATTTCAACCGCTGCGGAGTGCCGCTTGTCGAGCTGGTCACCGGCCCCGACCTGCGCAGTGCGGATGAAGTGGCCCAGTACCTGATCCGGCTGCGCCAGCTGCTGCGCTGGCTGGACATTTCTGACGCTGACATGGAACGCGGCCAGTTGCGTTGTGATGCCAATGTGTCGATTCGCGAAGTCGGCCAAGATCGGCTGAACCCGAAGACCGAGATCAAGAACGTCAATTCCATCGCTAACGTGCGAGATGCGGTGGCTGCCGAAATCGAACGCCAGATCCGCGAGATGCAGGCCGGCCGAACCATTCAACCATGGACACTGGACTGGGACGAGCAGCGAGGCGTGCTGAGCAAGATGCGGTCGAAGGAGACCGAGTCGGATTACCGCTACTTCCGTGAGCCGGACCTGCTTCCAATCCAGCTGAAGGTGGAGTGGAGCACGCGTATTCAATCCGAGATGCCAGAACTCCCACTGGCCCGAAAGGCTCGACTGATGCAGAGCCTGGGGCTGCCGGAGTACGACGCCGAGATCCTGACCGAGGAGCAAGCGTTGGCGCAATTCTTTGAGGACACTGTCGAAGCCTATGGGGGAGAACCCAAACGGGTTTCCAACTGGGTGATCAACGACGTCCTGCGCATGGTCCGCGAATCGAACACTGGCACGGCCGGCCTGGCGCTCTCCGCGCAGGACCTGGCTGAGATCATTGCCCTGGTGGATACCAATGTGGTGAGCGGCAGCGTCGGGAAAGAGCTGTTGGAGAAGTCTGCTAATTCGGAATTCTCGCCCCGAGAAATCGTGGAGCAGGAAGGGTTGGCCCAACTCTCGAATACAGATGAGCTGCGGGGAATCGCGGAGATGGTGGTGCAGGCCAACCCCGACCAGGCGGCCAGCTACCGATCAGGCAAGCTCGGACTGTTGGGGTGGTTTGTTGGACAGGTGATGCAGCAAACCAGCGGCAAAGCGGATCCGAAGGCGGCCGGTGCGATTCTGAAGGAGCTGCTGGAGAGTTGAGAGACGGATCGGCACCATGGCCTGTCTGGCGTCGCCGAAGGTCGCGCGCAGCTGGGTTATGGTTTTGCCCCTGCGGCGAAGGTATTCCAGTCTTGCCTCAGTCTGCGAAGTCGTAGGCCACGAAATCGCCAGGGCCGATTGTGAGATCGGTCGAGTCCCCGCTCAACGACCGTAGCTGGAAGCGCCAGCTCCCGCCGGATTCGGCGAGCCACAAGAGCTGATGGGCGTCGACCCAACGGACCATCGTGGCGTTTCCGAGCAGCACTGGAGGCGCGCCGAGCTCTCCCAACTGGAGTTCTGCGGCGTTGCCGCGACCGAAGAGGAAGTGAACTGAATCTGGCGCCCAGCCCATCCAGGACGTGACATCGTCGTCGTAGAGCGCACCGCTGCCCTCAATCAAGTCGTAGACCCACAGCTGATAGCTGCTCAATGGATCAGGCTGCCGGTAGAAGACCGCCCGGAGCCCGTCCGGCGAAACCAGTGCCCTGCCAGCCTGCTGCGGGGCAAACAGATCGGCGTCCGGCGTGCCAAGCAGCACCGGCTCACTGCCGTCCGATGGCACATGCCAGAAGCTTCCCTGCTCCGGACCGAAGAATGGGTCCTCGGCCGGGATGGCGGCCAGCACTGCATTGCCTGCCCAAACCGGCTGTGGATAGAAGAAATACTCGCTGTAGGTGATCACCCAGGGGAAGCTCAATACCTCCGGGCGCAATTGACCGCCGTCGCGATTGGCGAAACCGATGCTATCCGGCCGAACGATGGCCAGCTGTGACCCATCCGGCGACGGTGTGAAGTCGCCGCCATCCCCCCGCGCCAGAAGCAGAGTCATCTCACCGGTGTCGGTGTCCAGCTGAATCAGATCATTGTTCTTCGCCAGCCCGGGACCGTCGAGGACTGCTCGGGTGTTGAGCAGCAACCGGTGGGAGCCAGGGACCATCGTCAACTGCGACGGGGCGTAATGCAGGATCTCCTCCAGCGGGTACAGGGCGTCGAAGCCGGTCTGGTTCAGCAGCGACCGATCGCCGGCACCATCGAATTGGATGCTCCGCAGGTCGAACCGAAAGTCCGCTGGCTCGGCGGCACGATTCAGCTCCAAATAGACGATCCGCTGGCCATCATCTGAGATACGCAGCTCAATCGCCAAGCCGGAGCTGGTGAGTCTTACCGGGTCCGAACCCAGTTCAATCGCCCACAGGTCGCCGTCCACGATGTAAGCCACTCGCAGGGCCGCTGGGCTGGCGGTCGCGGCGGCCGGTGTCGGAGTGAGTGTCGGGAGTTCGGTAGGCGCAGCTGCTGGCTCGACGGGCAAGCCGGTGGCGGCCGGCGGTGCGGTAGGGAGGGGGCGAGTGACGGCTGGCGTCGGCGCGTTGCAAGCGACCGCCACGACCAGCAACGAGAGCGAGATCAGGATGGATCTAACGGTTCGCATTGGCTGGCTTTCGGACTCCCGTGGCCGGGTCAGCTGCCGTACTCGAAGAAGCCGCGCCCCGACTTGCGGCCCAGGTAGCCGGCGTCGACCATCTGGCGAAGCAACGGGGCGGGGCGGTACTTGTCATCGCCGAGATCCCGGTGCAGCACCTGCATGATGTAGAGCACCACGTCCAGACCGACCAGGTCCGCCAGCGCCAGGGGACCAATGGGATGGCTCATGCCGAGCTTCATGATGTTGTCTATGTCTTCCGCCGACCCCAGCGACTCCTGCAGGGCAAAGACCGCCTCATTGATCATCGGGCACAGGATTCGGTTGGCGATGAAGCCCGGAGAGTCTTTGGCTTCGATCGGTTCTTTTCCCATCTGGCGGCCGACCTCGATCGCTAACTTGCGTGTGGATTCAGATGTGTCCAGCCCGCGGATCACCTCCAGCAACCTCATCAGCGGCACCGGATTGAAAAAGTGCATGCCGATGACCTGAGCCGGCCGTTTGGTCACTCCGGCAATGCGGGTGATGGAGATGGAGGAGGTGTTGGAAGCCAGGATCGCTTCTGGCTTCGCCATTTGATCCAGCTGTCGGAAGAGGTCGAATTTGATTTCGGGATTCTCGGTGGCGGCTTCGATTACCAGATCAGCGGAGGCAGCCGAATCGAGGCTGTTCTCGGCCCGTATCGCATTGGCCGCCTCTGCCTGCTGTGAATCGAGCTGGCCCTTTTTCAGCAGCTTCTCCACAGACTTCGCGATGGAGGCGGTCCCACGTAGCAGGGCATCCGGATCGATATCGGTCATGGTCACCTGATATCCGGAGACCGCCGCGGTCTGCGCGATGCCATTCCCCATAGTCCCGGCGCCGACAACCAAGATGTGCTCAACGTTCATGAAAGTTCACCTGATCTCACAGAAGTGCAATCCGCCAGACTGAGCTACGTGCTCACTCCAGCTCGATCGCCATGGCGACCGCCTCACCCCCACCCAGGCAGAGCGCCGCGATCCCCCTGGATAGCTTTCGATCCCGAAGGGCATACAGCAGGGTGGTCAGCACCCGGGCTCCGGATGCGCCCAACGGGTGCCCCAGTGCAATCGCCCCGCCATTCACATTGACTTTGTCCCAGTCCCAGCCGTCGTCCATGAGTGCATAACCATCCGCCAGCACCTGGGCGGCGAAAGCCTCGTTCAATTCAAATAGATCCACCTGATCGACGGACCAGCCAATCCGCTTCAGTAGGTTTGGGATGGCGCGTGCCGGCGCGATTAACATTCTTTTGGGATCCACCGCAGCGTGGGCGTAGCCCACGACCCGGGCCAGCGGCACCAGGCTGTTTGCCTCCACATAGCCACGGCTGGCGTACACCAGTGCCGCCGCGCCGTCATTCAATCCGGGCGAGTTGCCGGCCGTCACTCGGCCGTCGTCCTTGAAGATGGGCTTCAGCGCCGCCAGGGCTTCGAGCGAGGTGTCCGGCCGCGGCGCCTCATCCTCCGAGAGCGAAGCACCATCGAACGAGACCGGGATCAGCTCTGCCGCGAATTTCCCCTGCCTCATTGCCTCCACCGCCCGCTGGTGACTGCGCAGCGCCCAGCGGTCCATGGCCTCGCGAGTCACCTCGTATTCGTCGGCAATGTACTCGGCGGCCATTCCCATGCGCCACTTCTCAAACGGATCCCAGAGCCCATCCAGCAGCAGCGAGTCCTCCAGGGTTTGGTGTCCATAGCGCAGCTCACCGCCACGGCCGCGCACCAGGTATGGCGCCCGACTCATACTCTCCATTCCACCAGCCACGATCAGGTTGGCATCGCCGGCTTTGATGGCCTGCGCCGCCCACATACCAGCCTTCAGTCCGGAGCCACAGACTTTGTTCACCGTGGTCGCGCCGACCGTCGGCGGCAACCCGGCGAACACCGCGGCCTGGCGGGCTGGCGCTTGGCCCAGACCGGCCGAGACCACGTTTCCCATCAGCACCTCATCAATTTGAGCTGGATCCGGAATGCCCGAACGTTGAACGGCTTCGCGAACTGCGATGGCGCCCAATTCGGTCGCCGAAACGTCTCGCAGACCGCCTTGGAAGCGGCCGATCGGGGTCCGCACGGCTCCGAGGATGACTGGCTGCTGTGCCTTAGGGAGTTCCGCCACGGTGTGGTTCAGGCCGTCCCCACC
>CAZGCX010000010.1:19576-23577 GCA_964524585.1 uncultured Anaerolineaceae bacterium | reverse complement strand
ACGCCAGGGGAAGTGATCTAGCCGCCGCGTACCAGGGGCTGGATCTCGGCAAGCAGGCTGTTTGGGACCTCCGGCCGCTGCTCGCCACCCCGCAGTTGGTCCATCTGGCGCGGTATACCTAGCAGCGACTACTGCGCATGCTGCGCCTGGCGCCCGAAACTGGAGGCGGCTTGGGCAAGCCGGTCATGGTCGGCGTGTGTTCGCGTAGCGGCCATGTGAGTTCCTATTGAGAACCAAGGTTTTTGTATTCCAGCCTCAATTGCGTGGCCACCGCGCGACGAGTCGTTTCAGTCTGGGCTGGCATGCTAGAATCGGAGTGCCTCTGGATTGGGGGGTCGATGTGGGACGGTCCTGCATCGGCGTGGAGCATCCCCGCTCCTCGACAAGTGCCCGCCAGTCCGTTGAACCTCACAACCGATGCGTCTTTGGGAGCAGTACCTTCAGCCAGACAGTCTTGAGGCAGCGCTCACCGCTCTGCGGTCCGCGCCCGGCCCGGCGGCAGTGATCGCCGGTGGGACCGACCTGTTGTTGGATCTGGAGCAGGGGCGGCACCCTGCCGTGCATACCTTGGTCGATGTGGGTCAGATTCCGGAAATGCGCTCCGTCGAGCTGAACCAGGGATGGATCCAGGTCGGCGCCGCACTACCGCTTTCGGAGGTGGTTGCTGATCCATTGCTCAGCGAGCATGCCCAGGCGCTGCAGGAGGCCAGTGAGCTGATCGGCGGTCCCCAGGTGCGCAACGTCGCCACGCTGGGCGGCAATGTTTCGCACGCACTGCCGGCCGGCGACGGCACGATTGCGCTGCTCGCTCTTGGAGCGGAAGCGGAGATCGGCGGCGCAGGCGGGAACCGCTGGGTGGAGCTTGAGCAGCTATTCGTCGGTCCGGGTCAGCCGGCCTTCGACCGGAGCCGGGAGATCTTGGTTCGATTTCGCTTCCGCTCGCGGCAGTCCAACGCGGCTTCGGCCTTTCGGCGCGTCATGCGGCCGCAGGGGGTTGCAATCGCCATCCTGAACCTGGCGGTGCGGCTGCGGATGGCCGACGACCAGAGGATCGAACAGATCCAGTTGGCGATCGGACCGGCAGGACCGCGCCCGCTGCGCGCCCGCCAGACAGAGGCTGCGCTGGCAGGCCGTCGGCTGAATTCAGCCTCGCTGCATTCCGCGCTGGAAGCGCTGGAGGGTGAAGTGCGACTGCGCACTAGTGCGCATCGCGCTACGGCCGAATATCGGCGGCACCTGCTGAAGGGGCTGCTGGAGCAGACCGTGCAGGCGGCGCACGAACGGGCGCTGAGTTGCTAGGCCGGCAGGGAGAGACGCTGCAAGCGGCGCGCGATCAGGCGGCAAGCCATTGAGCATGCAGGGGCGGGACGGCAGCCCAATCGGGGAGCGATCGATGAAACTGAGTGTCAACGGACAACGTCACGCGTTTCCACCCCGACCGGGAGAAATGCTCTCCGACCTGCTGCGCATCCGACTCGGGTTGACCGGTACCAAAATCGCCTGCGGGGAGGCGGAGTGCGGCAGCTGCACCGTGCTGCTCGACGGGCAGCCGGTGCTCTCGTGCGTACTGCCGGCCATGAAGGCTGCCGGGCATTCGGTCGTCACCATCGAAGGTCTGGCCGCCGACGGTGAACTGCACCCGCTTCAGGAGGCTTTCATAAGGCTCGGTGCGGTGCAGTGTGGGTTCTGCATCCCAGGCCAGATCATGACCGCTGCGGCACTCTTGCAGACCAACCCCGACCCGACCGTGGCGGACATTCGGGGTGCCTTGAAAGACACGCTTTGTCGCTGCGCTGGCTACCCAACCATTGAGCGGGCGGTACACGCGGCGGCCCGCAACATGCACGGCGGGGAGCCGATCTCATGGCCGCAGCTTGGGACCGGCGCCGACACCCGGGTGGTCGGGCAGCCGATCGCCCGGCCGGACGCCCGGGCCAAAGTCAACGGAACCGCCAAGTTTGCCGACGATTATCGATTTCCTGACATGCTGTTTGGAGCAACGCTGCGGGCGATGGCCCCGCACGCGATGGTTCGCAAGATCGACACTCAGCGGGCCAGTGCGTTGGAAGGCGTGCGGGCTGTGCTGACTGCGGCAGATATCCCGGGCGAGGTCAACCACGGGCTGGTGGTCAAGGATTGGCCGGCGTTGATCGGAGTTGGCCAGCGGGTCCGCTATGTGGGCGATGCGGTGGCGCTGGTCGCCGCCGAGTCGCTGGAGATCGCGCGTGCGGCTATGAAGCTGATCTCGCTCGAGTTGGAGCCGCTGCCAGTCGTCACGGATCCGGTACAGGCCCGCGGGCCGGAGGCGCCGCAGCTGCACGCCAGCGGGAACCTGCTCAAGCACATCAAGGTCCGCAAGGGCGAAATGCAGCGCGGTTGGCAGGCCTCCGAGCGGACCGTGGATGAGACCTATCACACCGCCATTACCGAGCACGCGTTTCTCGAGCCCGAGTGCAGCGTGGCCCGGGTGACCGAGGACGGACGAGTGGAGGTCTACGTTGGTTCGCAGATTCCGTATGCCGACCGCAGCCAGATCGCGCGTTGTCTGGGAGTCGGCGACGACCAAGTGCGGGTGATCGGGACCTTGATCGGCGGCGGCTTCGGCGGCAAGGAGGACATCGCCGGTCAGATCCACGCCGCGCTGCTGGCAACTGCCACCGGCCGGCCGGTGAAAGTGCTCTACGACCGGCACGAGAGTCTGTTGGTGCATCCGAAGCGGCATGCCACGCAGATCCGGGTGAGGCTGGGAGCGCAGATGGACGGCACACTCCAGGCGGCCGAGACCGAGCTTTATGGCGACACCGGCGCCTACGCCTCACTGGGCGAGAAAGTCATGACCCGCGCCACCACCCATTCGGCCGGGCCGTACGTCGTTCCGCATGTCCAGGCCGACTGCTACGCCATGTACACCAACAACCCGCCGGCCGGCGCCTTTCGAGGGTTCGGCGTCACCCAGTCGGCCTTCGCGGTCGAGTCGGCGCTGGACCAACTGGCACACCAGCTGGGAATCGACCCGATCGAGATCCGGCTGCGCAACGCGCTGCAAGTCGGATCGGTCACCAACACCGGCCAGGAGCTGCGGGAAAGCGTCGGTCTCATCGAGTGCTTGGAGCGGGTGCAATCGAAGCTGGCTGAGTTCAGCGACGATCCGTTTGCTGCTCAGCAGCTCGAGGGACAGCCGGGCTTGCGGCGGGCCTGGGGAGTGGCCGCCGCCTACAAGAACACCGGGCTGGGAGGCGGCGCGCCTGACAAGGCGGCCGCCGAGGTCGAGCTTTTCGAGGATGGGACGGCGGAAGTGCGAACCTCTTCGGCAGAGATCGGCCAGGGTCTGGTGGCGGTACTGCAATTCATCGCCTCCGAGGAGCTGACGCTTCCGGTGGAGCGCGTGCGAGTGCTGCTTTCGGATACCGATCTGACCCCCGATGGTGGACCGACCACTGGCTCCCGTCAGACCTATGTGAGCGGCAACGCGGTACGACATGCCAGCCAGGTCATTCGGCAGGCAATCCGAGCGACCTTGGCGGAGCGCTACGACGTGCCCCCGGCCCAGATCGAATTCCACGAAGGGCTGGCCCAGGTCAACGGGCACCGTGTGCCACTGGGCGAGGCGGTGCGTCTGCTGCGGGAAGACGGGCAGCAGCCGCGGGCTTTGTACGAATATTGGGCGCCTTCCACCCAGTCGCTGGGTGCCGGCGGTGACATGCACTTCGCATTCTCGTTCGCAGTGCAGGCTGCCGAAGTTCAGGTGAAGCTGGCGACCGGTGAGGTGGAGGTGCTGCGGGTGATTGCCGCCAATGACGTCGGCAAGGTGATCAATCCGTTGGGGCTGCTGGGGCAAGTCGAGGGCGGAGTGATGATGGGCATCGGCAACGCGCTCACCGAGCATTTCATCGTTGAGCAGGGCCAGGTGTTCACTGACCGATTGGCGCGCTACCGTATGCCGGGGATCAAGCTGACCCCGGAGATCACCTCGATTCCGGTTGAGCATCCGACGGCCGAAG
>CAZGCX010000010.1:0-19566 GCA_964524585.1 uncultured Anaerolineaceae bacterium | reverse complement strand
TACGGCGCCAAAGGAGTCGGTGAGATTTCGAGCATCCCCACCACGCCGGCCATCACCAACGCGGTCTACAACGCCTGCGGCGTGCGCATCACCCATTTGCCGATCGATCAGGATTGGTTGGCGCTGCGGCTGGCTTCCAGTTCAGCGTTCGAGTCGGCACAGACATGATTGGAACCTGCGCCTCGCAGCAGCGGTCCGAGAGGTGATTCAGTGATCGATTCCAGTCCCCTGTTGATCACCAACGCTAAGCTCATTACCTGGGGAGAGCCGAACCAGATCCTGGAAGACCACGGCCTATACCTGGCCGATGGGCTGGTTCAGCAGATCGGGCCGAATGCCGAACTCTCCGAGGCGCACGCCGGGGTCGAGCAACTGGACGCTGCCGGACGGTACGTGATGCCCGGCAACATCTGTGCCCACACACACTTCTACGGCGCGTTTGCCCGAGGTATGGCGATTCCCGGCGAGCCGCCGAAGGACTTCCCCGAGATCCTGCGTAAGCTCTGGTGGCCGCTGGACAAATCGCTTGGCGAGCAGGATGTGCGCTATTCGGCGCTGGTTTCGCTGGTGGATGCGGTCAAGCACGGCACCACCACCTTGATCGACCACCACGCCTCGCCCAACGCCATCGAAGGTTCGTTGGATGTGATCGCCGAGGCGGTAGAGCAGAGCGGGCTGCGGGCGGTGCTGTGCTACGAGGTGACCGACCGGGACGGTCCCGAAAAGGCGCGGGCCGGGATCGACGAGAACCTGCGCTTTCTGAAGCGGGCCGACGGCGGCCGGCTGGCGGGCGGACGGGTCGCTGCCAGCTTCGGACTACACGCCAGCCTGACTCTGTCCGATCAGACCCTGGACGACTGCGCCGGCCTGGCGCCGGGCTATCACATTCACGTTGCGGAGCATGAGTTAGATGAAGAGGACAGCCTGGCCAAGGCGGGAGTCCGGGTGGTGGAGCGCCTGCGAAAGCATGGTATCCTGACTCGGCGCACCATCGTGGCCCACGCGGTGCACGTCGACGATCGCGAGATCGAATCGCTGGCACAGAGCGGGGCCTGGGTGAGCCACCAACCGAGATCGAACATGAACAACGCCGTCGGTGTGGCAGATGTAGAATCGATGCTACGCGCCGGCGTCAATGTTTGTCTGGGCAACGACGGCTTCTCGAACGCCATGTGGCAGGAGTGGAAGGTTGCCTATCTGGTTCACAAGCTGTGGCACCGCGACCCGCGCCGAATGTCCGGAGGCGAGGTGGTTCAACTGGCTGTGAAGAACAACGCTGCTTTGGCGGAGACCTTCTTCCCTGGGGCGGCACTGGGAGTGATCGAGGACGGCGCCCGCGCCGATCTGATCGTCGTGGACTACTCCCCCACCACCCCGATGACCGCTGAAAACCTGCCTTGGCACATCCAGTTCGGGTTCCACGAGTCGATGGTGAGTTCGACCATTGTGGCCGGCAGGATGTTAATGAAGGAGCGCCAACTGCTCACGCTGGACGAAGCACAGATCACCGCCCGGTCCAGGGAATTGGCGCCCAAAGTGTGGGAACGCTACCAATCCTTCGTGCCGTGAGCGGGAGCAAATATGACTGATCGCATGATCCTGACGCTGGGTATCCTGGGAGGCACCGGCAAAGAGGGCCGTGGCTTGGCATATCGCTGGGCCAAGGCGGGGTACCACGTTATCGTCGGCTCCCGCCAGGAGCAGCGCGCAGTCGAGGCCGCAGGCAAGTTGAACGATCGTCTGGGCAAGGAGCTGGTCGAAGGGCTGGAGAACAGCAAGGCCGCCGAGGCCTGCGATATCGCGGTGTTGACCGTGCCCTATTCGGCCCAGCAGGCGACACTGAGAGAGCTCAAGAAACACCTGACTGGGAAAATGTTGGTCACCACCGTAGCGCCGATTGACCGCGAGCATCTCTACAGCGTGAACGTATCGCCGGAAGGCAGCGCCGCCGAACAGGCTCAGCAGCTGCTGGGCGACGAGGTCGCGGTGGTGGCTGCCTTCCAGAACGTCTCTCATGCGCACCTGAACCACGATGGCCCGGTTCCGTGTGACGTCCTGATCTGTGGTGATTCAGAGGCTGCCAAGGAGCAGGTGCTGCATATGGTATCGGCCGCCGGCTTGGTCGGATGGGATGCTGGCAGCTTGAAGAATGCGGTGGTGGTGGAGGGCCTGACCACCATTTTCATGTGGATCAACAAGCACTACGAGATGAAGAGCGCCGGCCTGCGCATTACCGGGGAACAGTCCCCAGCTTGATCTCCGCACCGGTGCAAATGGCGCTAACCGGCCTGCCGGGGATCCCGCTGGTGCAGCCGGGCGACGATTTGGCGGGGTTGATCTCCAGTGCGCTGGAGCGGGCGGGCATCACGCTGGCCACCGGTGATGTGCTGGTGGTGGCGCAGAAGGTAGTCTCCAAGGCTGAGGGCCGGCAGGTTGAGCTTGGCCAGGTTACGGCCAGCGAGCGGGCCGCGGAACTAGCCGTTCAGGCGCAGAAAGACCCCAGGCTGATCGAACTGATCCTGGCTGAAAGCCGCCGGGTGCTGCGGGTCCGGCCGGGATTGATCATCGTCGAGCACCGCCTGGGGTTTGTGTGTGCCAACGCCGGCATCGATCATTCCAATGTCGCCGGCAGCGATACGGTGCTGTTGCTGCCGGAGGATCCAGACCGCTCCGCCGCTGAATTGCGCTCCCGGCTTGAGGCCTCCAGCGGCGCAACGCTTGGCGTGCTGATCATCGATTCGCATGGCCGTGCCTGGCGAATGGGAACCTGCGGGGTGGCGATCGGGATCAGCGGTTTTCCAGCCCTACTGGACTTGCGCGGGCGCCCGGACCTGTTCGGTGATCCGCTGCTGGTCACTGAAGTCGGACTGGCAGACGAGTTGGCTGCGGCCGGTTCAGCCCTCATGGGGCAGGCAGCGGAAGGGCTGCCGGTGGTACACATCCGGGGTCTGCCGTATCCGCTCCGGGAGGGCGTACTTGGCGAATTACTGCGCCCGGAGGAACAGGATCTCTTCCGCTAGTGACCTCGGGGATCAGCCAAGGAGATCTGAACGCATGCTTGACGCATTTCCCGATTCCGACCGCCTTCGACCACGTGCAGTGAGCAGAATGTGAGCGATCACGGCCCAGGGGGGTTCGAGGCGCTGGCCAACAGTCGGCGCTCGATCCGGACCTTCAGCGACGATCCGCTTGAACTCGAACTGATCGACCGGCTGCTCTCGGTTGCCGGCCGGGCCCCGTCGGCACACAACCGCCAGCCGTGGCGCTTTGTGGTTATGAGCTCGGCTGATGCCAGGGAGCGGCTGGCCAGGGCGATGGGGGAGAAGCTGCGAGCCGATCGGCTGGCAGACGGCGACGATCCGGCAGAGGTGGGCAAAGACGTCGACCGCTCCTACCGCCGGATCACCGGGGCGCCGGTAGCAGTGCTGCTGTGCCTGACCATGGAGGACATGGACAGCTATCCGGATCCACGCCGCCAGGCCGCCGAACGCCTGATGGCGGTTCAAGGGGTGGCGATGGCTGGCCAGAACCTGCTGCTCGCGGCGCATGCCCACGGCCTGGGAGGCTGCTGGATGTGCGCACCGTTATTTGCCCCAGCTGTGGTGCGGCAGGCGCTAAAGCTGCCGGAAGTCTGGCAGCCGCAAGGATTGGTGCTGCTGGGGTGGCCCGCAGACCTGCCGAAGGACCGGGGACGCCGACCGATCGAGGACCTCTCCCGGTTCCTGTGAAAATGGTCCGGAAACAAGCCGTTGCGCATAGCCATACTTGGAGAGAGCCCAGTGGAGTCTCGGAGAGTCAGGGTCAGAATTCTGATGCAAATGCCGCAGTGTGACTCTTGGCGATGAGGATCGTCGCGCTGGCCGGCGGCGTCGGCGGGGCCAAGTTGGTCGACGGGCTGGCGGCGGTGGTGGCGCCCCAGGACCTGACGGTGATCGTCAACACCGGCGATGACTTCGAACACCTGGGCCTGACCATCTGTCCCGACCTGGATACCGTGACCTATACCCTGGCTGGGTTGGCCAATCCGGAGACTGGTTGGGGGCGGGCCGACGAGAGTTGGAACTTCCTGGACAGTTTGGAGCAGCTCGGCGGTCCGACCTGGTTCCGGCTCGGCGATCGCGACCTGGCATTGCACATCGAGCGGACGGTCCGGCTGGGAGCAGGAGAAACCCTGTCGGCGGTGACCAGCCATCTGTGCCAGCGTTTGGGGGTCGCGGTAGATGTGATCCCGATGAGTGACCAACCGGTACGCACCATTGTCGATAGCTCAGAAGGTCGCCTTTCGTTTCAGGAGTACTTCGTGGCCCGTGCCTGCGAGCCGGCCGTCCGCGGGTTTGAATTCGCCGGCGCACAACAGGCTCATCCGGCGCCGGGCGTCGAGACTGCCCTCCGAGCCTGCGATCTGGTCGTATTCTGCCCCTCCAATCCGTGGGTGAGCATCGACCCAATTCTTGCCGTACCCGGGATGCGGACCGCGTTGAGCGGCAAACGCTGCATCGGCGTCTCGCCGATCGTGGGCGGGGCAGCCATCAAGGGACCGGCGGCCAAGATGTATCGTGAGCTCGGGATCGAGCCCTCGGCTGCGGCGGTTGCCGGGCATTATGCCGGGCTGCTGCAAGCGCTGCTGATTGACCATGCCGATGCGGGTCAGGCGGAACGCATTGCAGCTGGCGGGGTCCAACCGGTGGTGACCGACACCGTGATGATCGACCGCCCCGGACGTATCCGGCTGGCCAACGAGCTTTTGGCATTTGCTGCCGAAACAGAGCTGGCAGCTTGATGCCCGGCGAGTCGGGGCAAGCGTCGGGGCCAGAGATGGGGAGAGCTGCGTGACCATCTGGGCGATCGTGCCGGTCAAGCCACTGCTGCGGGCCAAGTCCAGGTTGAGCTCGGTGCTCAGCTCAGAGCAGCGGGCCGAACTCAGCCAGGAGCTGCTGTTGCACACACTGGACGTGTTGGACCAGGTTCCGGAGATCGAGCAGACGCTGGTGGTCAGTCGGGACACGCGAGCATTGGCCCTGGCCCGCGAGCACCACGCCAGGACCGTCACTGAGCACGGCTCGCCGACCTTGAATCCGGCGTTGCTGCGAGCGACCGCTCTGGCCAAGCGAGCCGGGGCATCGGCGGTGCTGGTGCTGCCGGCCGATCTGCCGTACCTCACGATCGAGACCGTGCGTGAGCTGATCGAATTATCCGGAGATCCACCGGTAGTGGTCGTGGCGCCCGATCGGCATGAGAAAGGAACAAATGCACTGCTGGTCGCTCCGCCCGGTTTGATAGAATACGAATTCGGGACCGATAGCTACGCCCACCACCTGCAGCTCGGGCGATCGGCCAGCGCCAGAGTGGAGATCTGCAAATCGCCGGCGTTGGGTCTCGATCTCGATGCCCCTGAAGATCTTGAAATCTATCGCAACACCAATAACCGGGAGGCCCGTCTAAAGCCATGAGCCTGAATCGAGCGGCGCTCTACTTGCAGGATGCCCACGACCTGCGCCAGGGTTTGGACTACGTCCGCTACGCCGAGCAGAAGGGCTTCGAAGCCGTGTGGCAGGCTGAGTCGCGTCTGGTACGCGACGCCATCGTTCCAATGGCGGCCTACGCGGCGGTCACCGAGCGGATCAAGGTCGGATCTGGCGTAATCAACAACTGGACCCGCAACATTGGGCTACTGGCGGCTACCTTCCTCACGCTGGATGATCTGGCGCCTGGCCGAATCATTTGTGGAATCGGCGCCTGGTGGGACCCGCTGGCCCGCAACGTCGGCATCACCCGGAGCAAACCGCTGACCGCCATGCGCGAGACGGTGGAGGTGCTGCGTCGGCTGCTGAACATGGAACGGGTGACCTTTCACGGCGAATTCCATTCCGTAGACGGGATCGAGTTGGACGTGGTGCATGGACGCAGGGAGCCACGCCAAGTCCCGATCCTGATCGGAGCCACCGGCATGAAGATGATGGAAATGGCCGGCGAGATCGGCGACGGAGTGGTGCTGAACTACTGCGTCCCCCCGGAGTACAACGATCGCGCGCTGGAACATCTGCGGATCGGGGCCGAGAGGGCCGGGCGCCCGTTCGAGCAGCTTGACCGGCCACAGCTGGTGGTGTGTTCAGTGGACCACGATCACGAGCGGGCGTTCGACACCAGCCGTGAGCTGCTCACCCAGTATCTCGCCCAACAGCCACACATCGCCAAGGCCAGCGGAGTTTCGGATGAGATCGTAGCTGAGATCCAGTCCATCCTGGGATGGCCTGCCACCCATGAACAGATCCAACGCGCCAAACACCTGGTGCCCGACGAGCTGATTGCGCGCATCACGGCCTCCGGCACACCGGAGGAGGCCCGCGGCAAGGTCCAGGAGTATCTGGATCATGGCGCAACCGCGCCGATCCTCTACCCGGTCGGCGGAGAGGTCGAGTTGCTGATCGACACCTTCAGCCCGCTGCCCTGAGCACCGACCCCCCAAGGAAAGCTGATGCACGATCACCTGCTGAAACAGCCCAATTCACGGAACTGCTTTGTCTGCGGTATGGAGAACGAAAACGGGCTGCAGCTCAAGTTCTATCAGGACCAACAGGGACAGGTGATCGCACGGACTGTGGTGCCGGAGCGATTTCAGGGCTACCCGGGGGTGGTCCACGGCGGGGTTCTGGCCTCGATGCTGGACGAGATTGCCATGCGGGCCGCCATGGTCGATGACCACAACCGGTTCATGGTGACCGCTCGCATGACGCTGCGCTACCGCAAACAGGTGCCGGTCGGCCAGCCGCTCACCATGGTCGGCCGTCTCGAGCGGGCCGGTGGCGCCGGCTCGATGGCCAGGGGAGAGGTGCGCCTGCCAGACGGCAGTGTCGGAGCCGAGGTCGAGGCGCTGATGGTGGAATACCGGGAGCCGATCGCCGAGGCCGCCAATCTGGACCGGCTGGGCTGGAAGGTGTACCCGGATCTCGCGGAGGATCTGCGCTGAAGCTCGACTACTATCGTCCCGAATCGTTGGAAGAGGCGCTGCGACTGCTTGAGGCCGGGGTGCCGCTGGGCGGTGGAACCGAGCTGACGTCCAGGCGCAGCGATTTGGAGGCGGTAATCGACCTCACCCGGCTCTCGCTGGATCGGGTGGTGGTTGGCGAGCAGCAATTCGAGATCGGCGCCACCAGCAAGCTGCAGGCGCTGGTCGAGGCCGATCTGCCCCCTGAGCTGGTCTCTGTCTGCCGGCTGGAGGCAGGCTGGAACTTACGCAACCAGGCCTCCGTCGCGGGCACAATCGTCGCTTCCGACGGCCGATCTCCGCTGGTCACCACATTGCTGGCAATGGGAGCGGAGCTGCTGCTGGAGCCGGGCAGCGAGACCATTGAGCTGGATCGTTACCTCAACGCCCGTCCGAAGGACCGACTGATCACCGGACTGCGGCTGCCGCGTCCGGCCCAGCTGCGGTACGAACAAGTCGCCCGAGCGCCGGCCGACCGGCCACAGGTGTGCCTGGCGGTGGCCGCAGTCGCAGGCACGGTGCGAGTGGCGCTGGGGGGCTTCGGCCCGCGTTCCCAGCTGATTGCGGCCAATCTTCCGATGGAAGCCAGGTCGGCCGAAGTGGCCGCCGAGGCGGCGCGGCAGGCCTGCTCACAGGCCGACGATGCGTGGGCCAGCGCAGAGTACCGGGCCGTCGCGGCCGCGGCCCTGGCTCGGCGTTCGGTACTCGGCGTGCTGAACGCATGACCTGCCGACACCTCCTACTTACGTTGGCGTTCCGATCCGCAGGCGTTCGGCCATGATTATCGGATTCGAGCTCAACGGCCAGGAAGTCGAACTGGAACTCTCCGGCGCAAGCACCCTGCTGGCGCTATTGCGCGATCAGCTGGGTGTGTTTGGCGTCAAGCACGGCTGCGAGACCGGCGAATGCGGCGCCTGTACGGTGCTGCTGGACGGCCTGCCGGCCAATTCCTGTGTGATGCTGGCGGCGCAGGCGAACGGCCACCGGCTGCGCACAATCGAATCGGTCGGTCAGCATCCGGAGCTTGGTTGGCGACAGACCGCCGGGCTGAGTCCGATCCAGTCGGCATTTGTGGAGACCGGCGCTATTCAGTGCGGTTATTGCACTCCGGCCATGATCCTGGCCGCGCAGGCGCTGCTCGAACAGAACCCCAACCCCAATGAGACGCAGGTCCGGGATGCATTTTCCGGCGTATTGTGCCGCTGTACCGGATACCTGAAGCCGGTGCAGGCTGTGCTGCGGGCGGCGGCGACGATGCGGGGCGAGGCGGTCGAACCGATTGCGGGCGCTCTCCCGGCTCCACCGGAATTGCTCGGACGGCGGCCGTCCATGGAACCGCTTCGTGAGCAGCCGCCCTCTGAGCTGCTCAGCGAGCGGCCAGCCTGGGAGCCGGGAGCCGGAGGCGGTGGGCCGGATGGGGAGCTTGGCGTTCCGGGTACCGGCGCGGAAGCGGGGCCGGAAATCTTGACCCGCACCCGGGTGATGCCTCGCATCAGGGTCGCGCCAGAGAGCAGGGCGCTGAGCGCGGTCGGCAAGCCGGCCCCCAAGGTCGACGCGGTGAAACTGGCTCAGGGCAAGCCGGCCTTCGCCGCCGATCTTGAAATGCGCGGGATGTTGACCGCCAAGGTCCTGAAGAGCCCGCACGCCCACGCCCGCATCGTCCACATCGACGGCAGCCGGGCCCGCGAACTCCCGGGGGTGGCGGCGGTACTGACCTGGGAGGACCTGCCGCGGGTGGTGTATTCCACCGCCGGGCAATCGGATCCGATCCCGGGAACGCTGGACATGTTTTCGCTCGATAACAAGGTGCGCTTCGTCGGAGATCGGGTGGCGTTGGTGGCGGCCGAGACTGAAGAAGCGGCCGAAGAAGCCCTGAAGCTGATTGATGTCGAGTATGAGCAGCTACCGGTACTGCTCGACCCACGCCAGGCGATGATGGATGGCGCACCGCGGCTGCACGACGAACCCGAATACGTGGACTTCGAGAGCTCGGATGCCAACCGCAATCTGGCGGCTGTGATCCACGTTGATATCGGCGACGTGGAGCAGGGCTTCCAAGAAGCCGACCTGGTGATCGAGGCCGACTACGAGGTCCCCAAGGTGCAGCAGGCCGCGATCGAACCGCACGTGGTGCTGACCTATTGGGACGAGGACGACCGGCTGGTGATCCGAACCAGCACGCAGGTCCCGTTTCACGTCCGGCGTCAGTTGGCGCCGGTGCTCGGGCTGCCGCCCAAGCGCATCCGGGTGGTGAAGCCGCGCATCGGCGGGGGATTCGGCGGCAAGCAAGAAGTGATGATCGAAGATGTCGCCGCCCATCTGACCATCGCCACTGGCCGACCGGTGCGCTTCGAGTTCACCCGGGCGGAAGAGTTCCACGCCGCTCGCTCGCGCCACCCGATGCGGATGCACATGAAGACCGGCGTCAAGCACGACGGCACCGTCACCGCCAACGAGATGGTTTGCCTGAGCGACACCGGGGCCTACGGCTGCCACGCGCTGACTGTCGCCGGCAACACCGGCCACAAGGCGATGGCGCTCTACGTCGGTGACGGCAAGTATCGTCAGGCGCCCAATATCCGTTTTCATGCCGACGTGGTCTACACCAACACCCCGCCCTCCGGGGCCTATCGCGGATACGGCGTGCCGCAGGGCTACTGGGCGGTGGAGCGCCACATGGAAACCATTGCCCGCCGGCTGGGGCTCGACCCGCTGAAGTTCCGAATGAAGAACGCGCTGCGGGCCGGCGAGCAACAACCGTTCAGCACCGCATGGTCAGAGGGGCGCGAGCCGCGGCCGGAGACCATCCTGACCTGCGGGTTGGAAGAGTGTGTCGAACAGGGCGCCGCTGCGATCGGCTGGCCGGAGAAGTACGACAATTCGGAGTGGAAGCAAGTGCCCGGCGCGCCGCACCTGCGACGCGGCATCGGCGTGGCGACAGTGATGCAAGGCACCGCTATTCCGTACCTGGATATGGGGGGAGCCAGCATCAAGATCAACGATGACGGCTCATTCAATCTGCTGGTCGGCGCGACTGACCTGGGCACCGGTTCGGACACCGTGCTGGCTCAGCAAGCGGCGGAAGTGCTGGGGGTGCCGCTGCAGGATGTGGTGGTCTATTCCTCCGACACCGACTTCACCCCCTTCGACAAAGGCGCCTACGCCTCCAGTACGACCTACATTTCAGGTGCGGCGGTGGTGGGTGCGGCCGAGAAGGTGGCGGAGCGCATCCGCGTTCGGGCGGCGCGCATGCTAACCGAGGAGACCGGGGATCCGATCGCGCCGGAACAGATTCGCCTGGCGCAGGGGCGGGCCTGGGCGCCGGACGAGCGCTCGGTGACCATCGCCGAAGTCGCCCTGAACGCGCTGCACCACGAGGACCAGGAGCAGATCATGGGGGTCGCCTCGTACGTTTCGCCGGTCGCTCCCCCGCCTTTTGCGGCGCAGTTCGCCGAGGTCACCGTCGACATCGAGACCGGCCAGGTCGTGGTGGATCGGCTGGTGATGGCGGTGGACTCCGGGGTGATCGTCAATCCGCTGACTGCGTCCGGCCAGATCGAGGGCGGCATGACCCAGGCGTTGGGTTACGCCGTCTGTGAGGAAATGCTCTACGACTCTTTGGGCCGGCCGCGCGAGCTGGACTTCCGTGACTATCACATCTTCGCTGCCCACGAGATGCCGGAACTGGAGACCCTGTTCATCGAGACCTTTGAGCCGTCGCATCCTTTCGGGGTGAAGGCGGTGGCAGAGATCCCGATGGATGGCGTGGCGCCGGCCGTCGGCAACGCGGTGCTGGATGCCTGTGGCGCGGCGGTCAACGTGGCACCGGTCACGCCCGAGCGGGTGTGGCGGGCAATGCGAGAAGCGGGCTGAGGCTTGCCGCAAGTGGCTGGCTACAGCCGCGCCGTTCGCTGGCGGACGCCGACGAGGCGCTGAAATTGGATCCGGTCTTTGCCCGGCTAGCCGAACTGCAAGCCGCCGGCCGTCGGGTCGCCCTGGCGACCGTGATCCGAACCAGCGGTTCGGTTCCTCGGCGAGCAGGCACCCGCATGCTGATCCATCCCGACGGCGGCATTGAGGGCACGGTAGGCGGCGGCGATTTCGAGCATCGCATCATTCAGTCCGGTCTGGAAGTGCTGGGCGGCGGTCGAGCGCGGGTTCTCCAGTACGAGTTCCGTGATCTCGAGCGCGGCGATGTTGGGGTGTGCGGCGGTGAAATGGAGGTCTTCGTGGAAGCAATCCAGCCACAAGCGACGGTGGTGGTGGTCGGCGGAGGGCACGTCGGCAAGGCGGTGGCCCACCTGGCCAACTGGCTCGGGTTTCGGGTCGTGGTGAACGATGACCGGGCCGAGTTCGCCGACGCCGAGGCGGTCCCGGAGGCGGATCAAGTGATCCACAGTCCGCTGGCGGAACTCTCCCAACAACTCCCTATCACACCCGACACCTACATTCTGCTGACCACCCGGGGCGTCCCGGTCGATGTCGAGGGACTGCCATCGCTGTTGTCCAGCGAGGCCGGCTACATCGGCGTGATCGGCTCGCGCCGGCGCTGGGAAGTGTGCGCCCGGCAACTGGCCGAGCGCGGTGTGCCCGCCGATCAGATCGATCGGGTGCGATCGCCGATGGGGCTGGAGTTGAACGCCGAAACCCCGGAGGAGATCGCGGTCAGCATGCTGGCCGAGATCATCATGCTTCGGCGCGGAGGCAGCGGGGAGGTCATGGCGCATGCCCCGCAGGCAGTTGACCCGACCGAGGTCGGATCGCGCGACGATCCGTGAACCGGTTAAGATTCGAGCGATGAATCAGCTTGTCGGATACGCGATCGGTTGCGGTGAACAAGGCCGGCCATTCTGATGTGGAACCGCTATCACTCAGTCCAAAACGTCGATCAGGCAATTGAGCTACTCGCCGAGCATGCTGGATCGGCGCGGATTGTGGCCGGGGCAACCGATCTGATTCTGGAGCTGGAGCGCGGCCAGCGGCCGGGAGTTGAGCAGCTGATCGACATTACCCGCGTTCCGGGTCTCGATCAGATCCGTCAGACCGACGACGGCTGGGTGCGCATGGGGCCGCTGGTGACCCACAACCACTGCGCCACTTCCCCATTGATTGTCGATCGCGCCTACGCCCTGGCCCGTGCCTGCTGGGAGGTGGGTGCGCCTCAGATCCGCAACCGCGGGACGGTGGCCGGCAACCTGATCACCGCCTCGCCTGCCAACGATTCGATCACGCCCCTGATGGCGCTGGATGCCGAGCTGACGCTGCGCTCAGCACAGCGGGAGCGGGCCGTGCCGCTGCGAGAGTTCTACCAGGGCGTGCGCCGCACGGTCATGGCGGATGACGAGTTCCTGACCGAGATCGCTTTCCGGCTGCCGCCGGAGGGCGCCCGATCGACCTTCATCAAGCTCGGATTGCGCAGGGCGCAGGCGATCGCGATTGTGAATGCCGCGGTGTTGCTGGAGATGTCCGGACAGCGGGTCGAGCGGGCGGCGATTACGCTGGGTTCGGTCGCCCCGACCATCGTGCATGCGGCCGAAGCCGAGGGCCGTCTGGCTGGCCAGGAGTTGACCCCGGAGACGATTGCGCAGGCGGCGGAGTTGGCCGCAAGCGCGGCCACGCCCATCGATGACTTACGCGGCTCGGCGGCCTATCGGGAGCAGATGGTGCGCATCTGCGTCCGCCGCGCGCTGCGCAGCCTGGCCGAGGGTGGCGAACGCCTCGGCTTTCCCGCCTCCCCGGTTACGCTGTGGGGGCCGCAGCCATGGGCCTGGCAGCAGCCGCTGGAGCACAGCTTGACGCATCAGCCGGGCCAGCCAATCGAGACCGTGATCAACGGCCGCCAATACCGTCTTGAAACCGGCCATGAGAAGTCACTGCTGCGGCTGCTGCGAGAAGAGGCCGGGCTGGTCGGCACCAAAGAAGGCTGCGCGGAAGGCGAGTGCGGCGCATGCACGGTTGACCTGGATGGAATGGCCGTGATGTCGTGTATGGTTCCCGCGCCGCGGGCCCACGGCGCCCGAATCCGGACGGTCGAGGGGCTGGCCAGTGATGGCAAGCTGCATCCGATCCAGCGCGGTTTCATTGAGAGTGGGGCGGTCCAGTGCGGCTACTGCACCCCGGGATTCTTGATGTCCGGGGCAATGCTGTTGGATGAGCTGCCCGATCCGACCAAGGATCAAATCCACGAGGCGATCACCGGAAACTTGTGCCGCTGCACCGGCTACTATTCGATCGTTGCAGCATTTGAACAGGCTGCCAAGCTGCAGGCCGAAGGTTAGCTCGCTCGTGGCCGTTGGGTTGGGACCGCACGATTTCAGAGGCGGCCGCGCCGGTGGGACCGCACGATTTCAGAAGCGGCCGCGCCGGCCCGCTTGTGGCCGTCAACCGTTGGGACGGGAGAGTTGTGGGCAGGCGGGCTAGGCCGAATTCGCCGTTGATTTGATTGGACGGGATGCATAGACTCGGAGGCGTGAATAGGCGGTTGCGCATAGCCACAAGTGTGATGCGGATTGAGGGCGCACAACGGGTTTGGAGCCCGGTTCATGTTGCGTGCCGAGGCTGGGTGCCCGCGACCATCGGTACAGGAGGGTCACATGGGTAGACGAGGGATGTGGCGCTATGCTCAGCAGGAGCGCGAACGCCGCGAGCGCCAACGGACAAATCCGCTCTGGCGTGGCGTCGGGTGCCTCATGGTGATCGTGATCGCTGGCATCGGCTATGCCTTTGCGGGCTGGTTCATCACTTCCGGGCTGGTCTACCTGCCGCCCAACCTGCTCAACCCTCCGGATCCGATCCCGGCCTTCCTGCGAAACGGTAACCTGGTGCGCTACGTGGTTGCGTTGCTGTTCATGCTGACCGGCTTTGGGGTGGTGAACTTCGTGTACGCGATCCTCTTCCCGGTACAGCCGGGTGAGTACGACCTGCCGACCCCTCGGCATAGCCCGGCCAGGGATCGGCGGCGCAAACGAAGATAGCTCCAGAACGAAGCGTGAGGCCGAAGCTTGTTCCAACTGGGGGAACAGCCCGATCGTGAGCACTAAAGAGTCCCGCCCTGCGTTGGGCGCTCCCACGCCGCGCATCGACGCGTTGGCCAAGGTGACCGGCGAAGCGCTCTACCCGGGCGACATCGACATGCCGGGCCAGCTCTACATGAAAATCCTGTTTGCTGGCCGGCCGCATGCTCGCATCCGCAGCATAGACACCTCGCAGGCCGAGGCGCTGCCGGGGGTAGTGGCCGTGTTCACCGCTAAGGATGTGCCGGTCAATGAGTATGGGTTGATCCTGCCGGACCAGCCGGTGCTGTGCGGCCCGGGCTCCGGCAAGGCCGGGGCGGACGTGGTCCGTTTCGTTGGCGACCAGGTGGCAGTGGTGGTGGCGGAGAGCGAACCGATGGCGGCCGAGGCCCTCGAGCGAATTGTGGTCGATTATCAGGACCTACCGGTGGTGACCGACCCGCTCGAAGCGCGGCTGCCAGGGGCGGTGCAGCTGCACCCGGAGCACGAAGACAACGTGTTCTGCCACTACCGGGTGCGTCATGGTGATCTGTCGGCCGGCTTCGCCGCCTCAGAAGTGATCGTAGAAGCCGAGTACCGCACGCCGGCACAAGAGCATGCTTACCTGCAGCCCGAAGCCGGCCTGGGCTACCTCGATGACCAGGGCCGGGTGACGGTCGAGGTGGCGGGGCAGTGGACCCATGAAGACCAGGAGCAGATCGCACATTCGCTCGGATTGCCGCCCGACCAGGTCCGGGTCAAATACGCCGCGATCGGCGGGGCCTTTGGGGGGCGGGAAGACATGTCGGTCCAGATCGTGCTGGCGCTGGCTGCCATGCGACTGAAGGAGCGTGGCATCGATCGTCCGGTGAAGATCATCTGGTCTCGGGCGGAGTCCATCCTGGGGCATCACAAACGGCACCCATTCATCATTCGCTCCAAGTTCGGCGCCAAGCGGGACGGCACGCTCCAGGCGGCGCAGGTCGAAGTGATCCAGGACGGCGGCGCCTACGCCTACACCTCCACCAAGGTGCTGGGAAATGCCACATTGATGTGCACCGGACCGTACTACATTCCCAACGTCGAAGTGGATGCCTACTCGATCTACACCAACCACATTCCCGGTGGCGCCTTCCGCGGCTTTGGCGGCCCGCAAGCGGCCTTCTCGGCCGAGCAGCAGATGAACAAGCTGGCCGAGGCGCTGGGGCTTGACCCATTTGAGCTGCGGGCGCGCAACCTGTTAAAGGAAGGCACACTGATGGCGGTGCGCACGCCGCTGCCCGCCGGAGTGACCATCGATCAAGTGCTGGAGAGCTGCGCTTCCCACTCGGGCTGGGATTCCGGCAAGGGACAGTCTCGCCGGCGTCCGAAGCTCGAACAGCCCAAGCAACCCCATTTGCGGCGCGGCATCGGCGTGGCCTGCGGATTCAAGAACATCGGCTTCTCCTTCGGCGCCCCGGAGCAGTGCTGGGCGACGGTCGAACTGCACGGCGCGGCCTCGATCGAGGAGGTGGTCGTGTACCACGCCGGCGCCGACGTCGGCCAGGGAGCGCACACCGTGATGACCCAGATGGCAGCCGAGGCGGCCGGCGTGCCGGTGGAGGCAGTTCGCCTGGTGGCCTCCGACACCGCTACCAGCGGGGACTCGGGATCGGCCTCGGCTTCCCGGATGACCTTCATGTCCGGCAATGCCATTCGCGGGGCGGTGGAGGCAGCGCTGGTCAAGTGGCAGGACGAGGACCGGCCGGCGGTCGCCAGCTACCGCTTTCAGCCGCCGCCGACCACCGCATTCGATCCGGAGACCGGCGAGTCGAATCCCAATTTCGCCTACGGCTACGTGGCGGAAACCGCCACCGTGGAGGTCGACCTCGAGACCGGCGCGGTTCGAATTCTGGAAGTGGTCTGCGCTGACGACGTGGGCCGGGTGGTCAATCCGCAAGGCGTGATCGGCCAGATCGAAGGCGCGGTGGTGCAAGCTGCCGGTTACGCGATTCTGGAGCACTTCCAACAGCACGGCGGGCAGGTACAGACTGGCCAGTTTTCGACCTACCTGATTCCTGGGATCCTGGACATTCCGGAGCGGGTGCACTCGGTCATCTTAGAGAACGCCGACCCAATTGGTCCCTGGGGCGTGCGCGGCATGGCCGAAATGCCTTTCATTCCCTTGGCGCCAGCAGTGACTGCCGCGCTGCACGATGCGGTCGGGGTTTGGTACGACGAGTTTCCGCTCATCCCCGAGCGGGTGCTGGCCGGCATTCAGAACCGGGCGCCGGACTCGAAGCACGCGATCAGCCAGTAAGCCCGCACACCGGACATCGTCATGACGGCCTCCAACCCACCGAATACGCACTGCGCCGACTACCCACCGCGGCCCGCTCCCAGGGCAGCGACACCCCGGTGATCGCATGACTGCCTCGCGCCCGATCGTATTGCTGCGCGGCGGCGGCGACTTGGCGACCGGCGTGGCAGCGCGCCTTTGGCGTTGCGGCTTCGGGATCGTCGTGACCGAAATCGAAAAGCCGCTGGCGGTCCGCCGCCTGGTGTCGCTGGCCGAGGCGGTCTATGCCGGAACGGTGCAGGTCGAGGACCTGCGGGCCGTGCTGGCCGACGATCCGGAGGCAGCCCGCGAGCTATTGCGCACCGGTTGGATCCCGGTGCTGGTCGATCCGGATGCGGCGAGCCGCACCGCGATCCCCCCGGTAGCGTTGGTGGATGCGCGGATGACCAAAGCCAGCCCCGAGCTGGGGTTGGATAGCGCCCCGCTGGTGGTTGGGCTCGGGCCTGGTTTTCGGGCCGGGTCGGACTGCCACGCGGTGGTCGAGACCAACCGCGGCCACCGCATGGGCCGGGTACTCTGGGAGGGATCGGCCGAGATGGACACCGGCCTGCCCGATCCGATGGCCGGCCAAGATGTCCAGCGAGTGCTGCGGGCGCCAGCTGCCGGCGTGTTCGAACCGTTGGTCGAGATTGGATCGTTGGTCAAACGTGGCAGCGAGTTGGCACGGGTGAACGGCGCCAGCATTCTGGCGCCGTTTGACGGCGCGCTGCGCGGCCTGCTGCATTGGGGAGTCGAAGTGCCGGTCGGACTGAAGGTCGGCGATCTCGATCCACGCAACGATCCATCGCTGTGCAGCCTGATCTCGGACAAGTCGCTGGCGATCGGCGGTGGCGTGTTGGAGGCGCTGCTTTCGCAGCCTACCATTCGCGCTCAGTTGACCGGATGATGGTGGCCCGCACGCAGCGGCTTTCGCCCGTCATGCACCAGCGGCAGACAGCCTGATGCAGCTCGCTGCGACGCGACCCGCGCGCGACCACCGGGGCGCTCGACCCGGTTGATGCTGCTCTCCCGCGGGCTCCGGATTCGCCCTGGCCAGGTCACGGCCTTCGTCGGCGCAGGAGGAAAGACCCGCGCCATTCGGAGGCTGGTGCATCAACTGGGGGGTCCGGTGGTTGTGGCCACCACCACCCACCTCGGCCGCGACCAGGACGATTTGGCAGAGATCCACTGGGGCTACCGCGATCGGCTGCCAGCCGACCCGGCGTACTTTGAGGGGCCCAAGCGGCTCGAGAACTTCGCCGCCTCCCTCCAGTCGGGCAAGAGCATTTTGCTGACCGGCCCGCTGACCGAAGATGGGGAGCGATGGACTGCCTACCCCGTTGTGCCCGGTGATCCGCTGCTGGAGTTGAGAGGCGATGCGCCGCTGCTGGTCGAGGCAGACGGCGCCCGCCAGCGCTCGCTCAAGGCCCCGGCCGACCACGAGCCGGCACTTCCGGATCAGTTCGAGCCGCTCACGGTAGTGCCGGTCGCCGCGCTGGATGTGCTCGGCCAGCGGATCGATTCGCCCCTGGTGCACCGCCCGGAGCGGGTCGCGGCGCTACTGGGAGTCGATCAAAGCCCGGTTCTCGGCCCGGCCGAAATCGCCGCGGTGCTGGGCTCCGAGGATGGCGGCCTGAAAGGCGTGCCGATCGGGGCTGAGCTGCGGGTGTTGCTGACCAAGGTCACTCCCGAGCGCATGGCGGCCGCCAGGGAGATTGCCGACCTGCTCATGCAGAACCGCCGCATCGATTCGGTTTCGGTCGCCGACCTGGCCGCCGACGACCCGGTGCTCGAAACCCACAGCCGGGTGGCCGGGATCGTGCTGGCCGCCGGCGGATCCAGCCGGCTGGGCGAGCCGAAGCAGCTGGTGCACTGGAGGGGCCAGCCCCTGGTCTGGCACGCGGTGCGGGCGGCGCTGGACGGCGGCCTATCTCCGGTGGTTGTGGTGGTCGGCCAGGCGGCCGAGCGCGTGCGTCAGGCGCTGGCAGGTGAGCCGGTGGCCTTCATCGAGAATCTAGATTGGCAGGCCGGACAGAGCCGTTCGGTGTTGGCCGGCATGGAGGCGCTCGCCGATCTGCGGCTGGTCGAGGCGGTCGTGATGCTGCTGGCCGATATGCCCTTTGTCGATGCGCAGCTGGTGCGGGCGGTGGGCGATCGATATCGCAAGACCGGCGCGGCATTGGTTGCGCCGTACGCCGACGGCCGACGTTCCAATCCGGTGCTCTTCGACCGGGTGACATTCGACGATCTACAGCGGCTGGAAGGGGATCAAGGTGGGCGGGTGCTGTTCGAGCGCTACCCGCACCAGGCGATCGAGTGGGACGACTCGATCACTTTCGATCTCGACACGCCGGAAGATTTCAAGCGGCTGCGTGAATTGGAGTAACCGATGGCGCCCGAACTGCATCCCACACCTGGTCCGCACTGCCAGCTCGCACGCCAAGGCAGCTGGGCAGGCCATGCTATAATCTCGCTCGCCATGCGTGCGCCTACTCGATCGAACTCGAACGATAGCAATTCCCGATTCGACCGGGCCGGCACGCACGCGGGCTGACACACACTCGCCAAGCGCGCATCGCCGCCCGGAACGATCTCGGGCGGCGCTTTCATTTTAGGGAGGCGGTATGTACAAAACCCATGGATGTGGCGAGCTGCGCCGTGAACACGTCGGGCAGCGGGTCGAGCTGGCCGGTTGGGTGAACCGCCGCCGGGACCATGGCGGGCTGACCTTCATCGACCTGCGGGATCGGTCGGGCGTGGTACAGACCGTGGCCAATCCGGAGCTCTCGAGCGAAGCACACACTGCCGCCGAACAAGTTCGGCCCGAGTGGGTGCTGCAAATCGTTGGGGAGGTTCGAGAGCGCCCGGAAGGGATGATCAATCCTGAACTTCCTACTGGCGAGGTGGAGGTCGAAGTTCAGCAGCTGATGGTCCTCAACCCGGCCAAGACACCGCCGTTCACCATCAATGAAGAGTCCGAGGTGGATGAGATGGTGCGGCTGCGCTACCGCTACCTGGACCTGCGCCGGGAGCGCATGCAGGCCAACCTGGAGCTGCGTCACAAGGTGATCAAGTTCATCCGCGACTTCCTTTCTGAGCGCGGCTTCTGGGAGATCGAGACTCCGATCCTGTTCAAGGCCACCCCGGAAGGCGCTCGTGACTACCTGGTGCCATCCCGGCTGTACCCGGGCGAGGTCTACGCTTTGCCGCAGTCGCCTCAGCAGCTGAAGCAGCTGCTGATGGTGGCCGGGGTCGAGCGCTACTTCCAGATC
>CAZGCX010000009.1:14740-23671 GCA_964524585.1 uncultured Anaerolineaceae bacterium | reverse complement strand
CCAGGGCCAGTCTGGCACGGTCCCTGCAATTTTTGTTGCGTGATGGATACCAACATGCTAGAGTCTTCACTCGACGATGAGAGTCGGTCGGGAATCCGGATGGCAACCTACGAAGAGCGGATACGTGCGATCCACGGCGGCCTTTCCCCTAGCCATGTGGTCTTGGCCGACTTCCTGCTGGATTCCTATGTCAGCGCCGCCTTTCTGACCGCGACCGAACTGGCCCACACTCTGGATTTGGATCCAGCCACGGTCGTGCGGTTTGCCCAGAAGCTAGATTACTCTGGATACCCCGAGTTGCAGCGTGAGATCCGTCGCCGGGTTCGCGACGAGTTACTTGCCGGCCCGCAGCAGCGGGCCGGGACACCGGCTGAGGCAGCAGATCTTGCCCTGGCAGAAGTCGGTCGTTACTTAGACCTTACCCGGCGGAGCTTCCCACTCGACACCGCTGAGCAGCTGGTGGCCGCCCTGGACGAGGCCGCCCGTGTGATTCTGGTGGCTGAGGGACTGGCGGTCGGGCCGGCCCGCAGCCTTGCCGGCTGGCTGGAAGGCGCCGGCTACACGGTTCAGCTCGCGGTAGGCGATCTGGGCAGCATGGCCAGGGCATTGGTCGGGGGCCAGAAGCGGGATTTGGTCATCGCGGTCGAGGTATCGCCGGGAACTCGGATTGTCACCCGAGCACTGGCCGAAGCGCGATCGATCGGCCTACGAACCGCGGCGATCGTGGCGGCGCCTTCCGCGCCGTCTGCGGTCAGCGCAGACTGGGTGCTGGCTGGTCACGCCAGCCCGGAACCCGGAGTCGGCCAGGTCGTGGTGGAAGCATTGATCCACGCGTTGGTGCAGCTGCTGAAGCGGCAGCGGCCTGGCCGCTTCGCCAAGATCGAATCAAAGGTGGAAGAGATCAGCCAGCGCATTGCGGGCGAAAGCAGTTGATTTTCCCCGGCCGCTGTACTGTCCTCCCCCAGCTCACATCGCCGGGAGTCTAGCGCCCCAAGCCCACAGATGGTCATCCCAATCTTGCTGGCGGTCATCCTGATCCTGCTGGTCTGGGAGCTATGGATCGCGGAGGGCGCCCACTTCGGCCGCCGGTTTGTGGTCTGGCTCTACGACCTGGCTGCCAAACGCTACGACAAGATCAAGTCGTTCGACATGGATTGGGAGGCGCACGTCTTGGGTGGGCCGCTGGGGGATCTGATCAGCCAGCTCCCTGGAGCCCGACTGTTGGACGTCGGCGCAGGCACCGGTCGCACCGCGCGGGCGCTAGCCCAGGCGGGAGCAGTCGGCGGCCAGGACCACTCTCCCAATCGGCACCGGCTGATGGTGGCGCTCGAACCCTCCAAACGCATGCTTCAGCTTGGCCGCTCGATGGATGGTGGCCAATTCGACTGGCTGCAGGCTTGGGCCGTGCCGCTGCCGCTTGCCACGGCCAGCTTCGACGTGGTGATTTCTCTGGAGATGCTCGAGTTCACGCCCCACCCGCGGCAGACCTTGGGAGAGATGTTGCGGGTGTTGAGGCCGGGCGGCTGGCTGATCACGAGCAACCGGATCGGATGGCAGGCTCCATTGATCCTGGGCCGCACCTTTTCCAAGCACCGGTTCCCAGCCGTGCTCCAGCAGCTCGGCTTCGACAGCGTCGAGATCCGCCCATGGCAGGTCGATTATGATATGGCGTTGGCCCGCAAGCCGTGGTCCTGACCCGATGCGAATCGTTCGTTTTCAGCGCGAGCCGGAGGTCCCTCCGCTCTGGGGGTGGCTGACCGGTGAACAACTCGGCCTGATCGAGGGCACCCCGTTCGGTGACTATCGGCGGCAGCCAGCGGAGCTCTCGCTCGAAGGACTGCGGCTGCTGGCTCCGGTCGAACCCAGCAAGATCATCTGCGTCGGCCGGAATTATCCGTTGCACGCCGCCGAGCACGGTTCTGAAGTCCCCGAGCTGCCCCTGCTGTTCCTCAAGCCCCCCAGCACCGTAATCGGTCCCGGGGACCCAATCCAGCTGCCTCCGCAGAGCAGTGCAGTCGAACACGAAGCCGAGCTGGCGATCGTGATCGGGAAGGCCGGCCGCTGGATCATGGCCGAAGCCGCCGGCGATCATATCCTGGGATACACGGCGGCTTGCGACGTCACCGCCCGCGATTTGCAGCGCGTCGACGATCAGTGGACCCGGGCCAAAGGCTTCGATAGTTTCTGTCCAATCGGCCCGTGGATCGACACCGATCTCGATCCGGCCGACGCGGTCATCACCTGTACCGTGAGCGGTCAGCTGCGCCAAATGGGATCCACCCGCGATATGGTGTACCCGGTCTATGAGCTAGTGGCCTACATTTCGTCGATCATGACGCTGAATGCGGGCGACGTGATTCTGACCGGGACCCCTTCCGGGGTTGGTCCGCTGCTGGACGGGGACGAAGTCACAGTTGAAATTGAGGGGTTAGGCTCGCTGAGCAACCCGGTACACAGCGCATCTCCCCCCAGTTAGGTCCACTGAGAGCACCGGCAAGCGAGAGAGGAGTCATTCGATGGGGTTGAAGCCCGATCACTGGATTACACGTATGGCACGCGAGCACAAGATGATTGAGCCGTTCGTCGAGACTCAGGTACGGGACGGAGCGATCTCCTACGGGGTGTCATCCTACGGCTACGACATTCGAGTGGCGAATGAGTTCAAGATCTTTACCAACGTCCACTCGACGATCGTCGATCCCAAACAATTCGATACCGCCTCCATGGTGGACTTTCAGGGTGACGTCTGCGTGATCCCACCCAACTCTTTTGCATTGGCCCGCACCGTGGAATACTTCCGCATCCCGCGCTCGGTGCTCACCGTGTGCCTCGGCAAGTCGACCTATGCCCGCTGCGGCATCATCGTCAATGTCACGCCGTTCGAGCCGGAGTGGGAGGGATTTGTCACCTTGGAGATCTCCAACACCACTCCGTTGCCGGCGCGCATCTATGCCAACGAGGGTATCGCCCAGGTGCTGTTCTTCGAGGCTGACGAGGAGTGTGAGATTTCCTACGCCGATAAGAAGGGCAAGTACCAAAAGCAGCAGCGAATCGAACTGCCGAAGATGTGAGTTAGGAGGCCAAGTGCTGGGACTGAAGCACCTGCAACAGCGCTGAGTACTCCTGCACGCAATCGGGGCAAATCAGCAGGTGCTGCATCACCTGCGGATAGAGCTGGCTGACGTCTTCGCCGGCATCCACGGCTTCACAATAGGCGTCGAGCAGCGCGTAGACCTGCCCACAGTCGCACTCCTCCGCCTGGGTATGGGCGAGCATCTCCATCAACTTGCGCAGTGGACTCGACGATTGATTCATTTCCTACAGCCTGAATGACGCCATCGCTGCCTCTGATCTTACCTGGATTCGAACGCCGCCAGGACGTCCTCCGGCGTCAGTCCTTGATCCGCCATGGCCTTTTTGAGGTTCTGGCGTGCGTCGTGCAGCAACTTGTATAGCGCGTTTCGGTTCGTATCTAGTTGCCGGGCCACCTCATCCATCGCCATTCCGTGAATCTGGATGGCGACCAGGGCCTTGCGCTGCCGCTCGGTAAGCTGCTCTTCGATCAGTTTCCGAACTCGCTCCACCAAGTCTGCCTGCTCGGTGAGCTGATCCGGGCCGGCCCGATCGTCAGCCAAGAAGCTAAACGAGAGCTCGCCGGCGGTCAGTTCATCCAGCGAGACATCCTTCCAGCGCTTCCGCCTCAGCTCGGTCAGCGCGATCCGGACCGCGATCTTGTGCACCCAAGTAGTGAACTTGCTCCGGCCCTCGAAGCTGTCCAGGCTCTCCAACACCCGGATCAGCGTGTTTTGGGCGACTTCCTCCACCAGGGCATCAAATAGCGGATCGGATGGCCGCAACCATTTGGAAAGCGAAAAAGGCAGGCCGCTGGCCACGATTTCCCGCAGATCGGCCAGTGCCTGCTCCTGGTCCGGCCCCGTGCTCCTGAGTTGCTCCAGCCACTGCTGGTTGGTGCGTTCAGTCAGATCAAGACTCCTCCGCCGTGAGTATACCGTCGGCGGACAGCCAAAACTGATTGTGGACACGCCGTGATAAGCTAGCGGCGGCCCCCATGGTGCAAGTAGAGCAACCGCTGATCCTGGCGCTCACCGAAGATCTGTTCATCGTTCCACGGCTGCAGGATGTGGCTGGGAAGCTGGGATACCGATTGACGGTCGCCGATTCTCCAGCCATCTTCGATGCTGAAGGGGAGCCCAGCCAGCGAGACGTCCCGCTCACCGAGCCGCTCGAAGGACCTGAAGGGCGATTCATGCGTCGGCTGGTCGAGCTGCGTCCGGCGCTGATGCTGGTTGACGTCACCGCCCGCAACCTCCCATGGGCACGGTGGATTCAAATCGTGAAGACCGCCGCTGCAACCCGCCGGATTCCGGTCGTGGCTTTCGGGCCGCATGTCGACCAGCAGGCACTCGACCTGGCATCCAGCTCCGGCGCCGACGCTGCCATCACGCGTGGGAAGCTGCAGAATTCTCTACCCCAACTGATCGAGCGCTACGCTCGCAAGCTGGATCCCCAGGCGGTGGCACGGGCTTGCGATGGCTCGCTATCGGCGTTGGCCTCCCAGGGGGTGGAGCTGCTCAATTCCGGTGATTACTTCCAGGCGCACGAGTTGCTGGAAGCAGCGTTCATGCAGGCCGAGGAGCTCGAGGGCTACCTGTACCGGTCGCTGTTACAGATCGCGGTGGCCTACCTGCACGTGCAGCGCGGCAATTATTCTGGGGCAGTCAAGATGATGCTGCGCCTGCAGCAGTGGCTGGTCCCGCTGCCAGATCACTGCCGGGGCGTGGATGTAGCTCGGCTCAAGCAGGACATTCACGAATTCGCCGGCTCGCTGGAGCACGGTGGCCGACAGGGATTGGCCCAGCTGGTGCTGCGCCCCGTGCCGCTGCTTGGGGTGACCTAGCCAGCCAGGCGACTCACTACACCCCGTAGCGGGCATCCTCTTTCTTGAGTTCGCCGCGAGTGCGCCAGGCGAATCGGCGGGCAAAACGGTTCGGGTTGCGCTCGACGACGTCGGCGATGATAGGGCCCAGCATTGGCGCAAACTTGAATCCGTGCCCGCTCCCGCCGGTGGCCACCACCAGTCCCTCTCGCTCGGGATCGTGATCGATCCAGAAATCGCCGTCCCAAGTATCGCAGTACATGCACAGCCGATTGAATACTGCCGGCGCCTCTGCCAGCGCAGGCAGCGCCTCCCGGAAGAACTCCCGGAAGTGCCGCTCACTTTCAGGGTCGACTTGCCTCGGTGCCTCGGCCGGCTGCTGCTTTCCCGGGCCGTGGTTGGCGACCTTGATCGTCCCATCCGCCAGCGCCGGAAACCCATACCAGCCGGTGTTGGCGATGTCCGCCGACCAGGTCAGGAAGTTCGGCGGCTGGAATGCAGCCAGGTCTTCCACCTGGAAGTGATATACCGGTTGACCAACGGCCCACATGACCTCACCCAAATGCGGCAGCAGTGACGGGGTCCAGCACCCGGCTGCCACAACTACCGTGTCGGCAGCGAACTCCCGGCCATCGGTAGTGATCACTCCCGCCACCCGCGAGCCGCGCTCCATCAACCGCTCCATCGACGCGCTGCCCCGGACCACCACACCCAGCCGTTTGGCCTCCGCCAGCAGCCGGGCCACCACCTCCCCACTCTCGGCCCAGCCGGCGCGCGGGTTGAGGTAGGCCTCGGCGTAGCTGTCCGTCCGCCAGCTGGGAAAGCGCTGGTTGATCTGATCGATGCTCAGCTGCTCGGCTGGGTGGCCACGTTGTTGCAGCAGCCGCAGACTGTCTGCCTCGAATCCGCCGTCTGCCAACGAGTTAGCTGAGAGGAACAGCATGCCGGTCTGATGGAAAAGCGGACTCCCCCAGGCATGGTTCCACTGATCCCAGATCTCAAATGCTTGCTCCATCAACTCCATATAGAAATCGTCCGCCCCGTAGTCCATCCTCAGGACTTTGCTGATGTCGGTGGAGGCCGCCAGCACGTGGGGCACCGGACCCGGATCCAGCAGGGTCACCGCATGATGACGCTTGACCAACTCGAGCGCGGCTGTGGTGCCAAAGATACCGGCTCCCACAACCACGATTGACTGATTAGACTGGCTCACGTTGATCCTCGCTTAAGAGCGGGCGGCGGCCCGCAACAAACTATGTAAGTCTGCCACCACCGTCGGTTCGAAGTACTTGGCCGCAATCCGTTTGCCCCGTTCACGGAGCTGGTCGGCCAGCTGCTCTTGCACTAGCAGCGACAAACAGGCTGCGCCTAACGCCCGCGCGTCGCCATCCGGCGCCAGATACCCGGCCCCACCCAGGATGGAAGCCGCAACCGATTCGTCCACTGAGGCGACCGGCGTGCCGCTCGCCAGGGCCCAGCGTAGGGTTTGGCCACTCGCCGCTGCTTCCACACTCAAGAACGCCGCCGCCTCGCGATAGATCGAGGAGAGCGAGGTCAGGTCCACTTCTGGTCGGAAAGCAATCGAATCGTTCAGATTCAGTTCCTCGGCGGCGATTTGGACGAATGCCTCCAACTCCGGAGAGCTCCCCAACAGCACGAGTGGATACGTGTCGCCCAGCGATCCATCGACCCAGCTCCAGGCGGCCAAAAGCAATGCGACCTGCTGCCGGCGTACCCCGTAGCACAGCACGTGATTCCGGGGTTCAGAAATCGGGGGCGGATCGAATGCCGCCGATACGAACGGTGTGAAACGCCGCCCATTCTGGGGCAATCCTCGATCCGACGGCAGGTCATCCGGATACAGCGTCAGCCGCGTTACCGATCGTCCGGCGCGCCCGGCGGCCCACCGCAGCTCCTCGACCAGGCCAGGTGAACGCCCGGGCCGCCTGTCGGTGGCCAATGCAGCCGTCGGTAGTCGGCTGGCGATCGGCGCGCCGCCGTCGACCACCAAGAGCAGTTGGCAGCTCAGCCGTCGAGCGGCGCGTGGCAGATCGAATTGCTCATAGCGCAAGCGACCCCAGGCACCGGAACTAACCGGCATGGGATGGCTGTGGATCCCGTCCGGCAGCGCACCGATGGAGCCCGGCGGGTGCAGCAGGCTGATCTGCAGGTCATCCGCGCTAAGCACTGAAAGCCACTCACGCACACTCATCGCCTCCGGCGAGTTGGGATGCCGGACCAATGACCAGCCATCAATTGCCAGGTGTATCAGGGGACGATTTCGCCGGTTCCCAGTGATTATAGTGCCCGTCCGACGGCCAAACCGGCGCAAACCAAAGTGGGGCGGTTCGACGCTCCGCCCCACGGCTATGCTTGTTCGGGAAACGTGCTACCAACTGGTGGACAGCACGCAGGTGGCCCCATCTGAAACAAACGATAGGCCCAACTGGTAGCTGCCGGGTTCTTCGATCTCCCATCGGAATTTCATCCGGAAGCTGCGAGTACCTCCGGCCGACACGGCCAGCCGCTGATCGAAGGGCATTTCGCCTCCGCCGGCCTGGATCATCGCCTGAATCGCAGCCTCGTCGAGGTACTCTTGCCCATCGAGGGCGATCTGAATCGCGTCGTTGGATTCGGGATAGGAGAACTCCATCCCGTCGATCCGCACCTCCGAGCCGCTGCCATTGTCGATCGTCCAACCGACCGTGTCACCCTGATTGAGATACCCGATCATTCGCAATCTCGGGCAGGCGCCCGCGGTGACTGCGGTTGGCACCAGTGTCGGCGCCAGCGTGGCGGTCGGCTCGGCAGTGGTTGGCACCCCGGTCGGGCCGGCTTCCAGGGTCGTATCCCCCAGTGGAACGAAACCGCCGTTTCCTTGGCCCGTGCCGGCATTTGACGAACGAAAGGCGAGCAGTGCCAGGACGCCGACCACCGGCACTGCCACCGCCGGAATCACCCAGCCCGGAAGTCCCTTGCGCGGCGCGGACAATTCCGCCGATGCCCGCTGCGGAATGACTTCGGTTGGCGCCTCGACCCAGCTAACCGAGTCGCCCGACATGGCTGCCTGATAAGCGCGCTTGAGATCCGCCATGTCCTTGAAGCGCTCCTCCCGCGATTTGGCCAGCGTCTTCTGGATCACCCGCTCCAGCGCTGAGCTCAAGCCCGGATTGAAGCGGCTGGGTCGCGGAACCTGATCCTGAATGTGCATCAACACCAGCGCCATCGGCGACTCGGAGTCAAACGGCAGGTGTCCGGTGGCAATCAGGTATAGCACCACGCCCAGCGAGTACTGGTCCGAACGGGCGTCCAGCTTCTTTCCCTGTGCCTGCTCCGGCGAGACGAAGGCTGGCGTGCCCATCAACATCGAGCCTGTGAGCCGGCCGGAGCCCTCCACATCACGTGCCAGCCCGAAGTCCATCAGCAACGCCTGCCCATCGTCGGTCAGCATGATGTTGGCCGGCTTGATATCGCGGTGGATGACGCCTTTCTGGTGGGCGAAGTGCAGCGCGTCGCAAATCTGGCCGATCCAGAGGTTGGCCTCTCGTTCGGTGAGGCCTTTGCGCACCAAGCGGTCAGATAGGGTCTCGCCTTTCACCATCGGCATGGCGAGGTAGACGTAACCCTGGGTCTCTCCGTATGCGACAACCGGGACGATATTTGGGTGCGTCAGGCGTTGCTTGACGATCTCCGCTTCACGGCGGAATCGCCGGACGAAGCGTTTCTCTCCGGTGATGGTCGGGGAGAGCACCTTGACTGCCACGTCATCGCCGCCGCGGGTGTCTTCGGCGCGATAGACGGTCGCCATGCCGCCTTGGCCAAGCTGTTCGACCAGGCGGTAGTGGTCAAGTGTATGACCTACGAGTCCGGCCAATCTCAGTCCCTGCTCTGAAGCCCACTTACCCTACCACCGAAGCACGGAGGTGTAAGGGGGAAAGAAGTTAGGGGCGCGATGTGGCGCCAGCCGTCAAACCTTGACGCCCGCTGGTGGATGCCCTACGATTGTCCTTGGCAACGCTCCACTCCCGCTTCTC
>CAZGCX010000009.1:0-14730 GCA_964524585.1 uncultured Anaerolineaceae bacterium | reverse complement strand
AGGAGGAAGATCCCAAGGCGCAACACAGTATACGCGTGCTGTTCACTCGCACATGCTGTGTCGAAAGGAGGTGTCAATTCGCAACCAAGCTCCAAACACCATTTACGGTACCCATACCCTGATGCAACTAGACTTGGAGGAGAAGAGTTCAATGCTTAGTAAGAAACTTTGGATCGCACCGGCGCTCGCGCTGGTGGCCGTGTTCGCCGCCGCATGTCAGTCTTCAGCTGGCGGCGAAACGGTGCAGGTCACCGTCGAGGTACCGGTAGAAGTCACCCGTGAGGTGATGGTCGAGGGCGAGATGCAGGTTGTCCAGGCCCCCGGCTACGGTGAAATCCTGCAGCGCGTGCAGGACCGCGGCCGTGTGGTCTGTGGAGGCCGAACCGATTTGCTGGGATTCGGCTATTTGGATGGCGAAGGCAACAACGTCGGCTTCGATATCGATCTATGCCGGGCGGTTGCTGCTGCAATCTTCGGCGACCCGACCGCCATCGAGATCGTCCCCCTGACGGCTGCTGAGCGAGGGCCCTCAGTCCGGTGAAGTGGACCTGCTGGTTCGTAACGTGACTTGGACCAGCACCCGCGACGCCCAGTGGGGCAACTACACCAACGTCATGTTCTACGACGGCCAGGGCTTCATGGTGCCGGCCGACCTGGGCGTGACCACGCTCGAGGAACTGGATGGGGCTTCTGTGTGTGTGACCAGCGGCACCACCACCGAGCTCAACCTGGCGGATGCCTTCCGTCAGCGCGGGCTGGATTTCACGCCGGTGGTGTTCGAGGAAACTTCCTCGGTGTACGGCGCCTATGAGGAAGGTCGCTGCGACGCAACCACCAGTGATATGTCCCAGTTGGCTGCCATCCGCGCCGGGTTCGCCGACCCCAGCGCGCACGTCATCCTGGACTTCACCATTTCCGAGGAACCGCTGACCCCCGTGGTACCGCACGGCGACGATCAGTGGTTCGACCTGGTGAAGCTGGTGATGTACGGCCTGATCAACGCCGAACACCTGGGCGTGAACCAGGCCAACCTGGGTGCCATGATGGGGAGTGACCAGATTGCCATCCGCCGCATGCTCGGCCTGGAGGGCGAGTTTGGGCAGGCGGATGTCGGCCTGAGCGCCACCTTCATGCAGGACGTGATCGCAGCGGTAGGCAACTACGCCGACATCTACAATCGGTACCTTGGGCCGAACGGCGACGCGTTTACGCTGGCGCGTGGCCGCAACGATCTGTGGACCAACGGCGGTGTGCTCTACGCGCCGCCACTTCGGTAACGTCACCGTTCCGACATCAAAGGGGTGCAGCCTGATCGCCTGGGCTGCACCTCTTTGACATACCTCGCTACATGAGCAGCCAATCGAGCGCCCGAAGATTCGGTGCCACTCCGCTCTGGCGCGATGAGCGCTTCTTGCGTGCTGCGGCACAGCTAGCTTCGGCCGCGCTGGTCATTGGGCTGCTGATCTGGATCGTCACCAATCTGGTGCGGGCCGCCGAGCAGCGCGGCCTGGGGCTCGGTTTCGATTTCCTGGACCAGGCGGCCGGGTTCCCGATCGGCGAGGGCGTGATCCCGTACGATCCATCCGACTCCTTCCTGTACGCCTTTTGGGTCGGGGTGCTCAACACGATCAAGGTGGCGGTGGTCGGGATCCTGCTGACCACCATCCTGGGCACGCTAGTCGGACTGGCACGCCTATCGACTAACTGGCTGGTCAGCCGGCTGGCGCTGGCCTACATCGAGCTGCACCGCAACGTACCGGTACTGGTGCTGTTGTTTATTTGGTACTTCGCGGTGTTCACCCAGCTGCCCGCAGTGCGGGAAAGCATCGAGCTTCCCGGCCCGACTTACATCAACCAGCGCGGGCTGTTCCTGACCTGGCCACACCTATCTGAATCCGGAGCAGCATTCGCGGCGGCGGTGATCTTGGGGCTGATCGTCTCGGCGATCAGCTGGATCGTGCTGCGCAATATCCGCCTGCGTACCGGCCGCTGGTCGCACTTCACCGCGGTCAGCGTAGTGCTGCTGATCGGCATCAGCGCCATCGGCTGGGCAGCTTCTGGTGGGGAGCCGCTGGTGTTCGATGTTCCAGAGCTGCAGGGCTTCAACTTCACGGGAGGGCTTAGCCTCACGCCAGAGTACGCCGCGCTGCTGATCGGTCTGGTCACCTACACGGCGGCCTTCATCGCTGAAGTGGTGCGGGCCGGCATTCAGGCCGTGGACAAGGGTCAGCGGGAAGCCGCTCGGTCAGTCGGGTTGGGATCCAACCAGGTGCTGTGGCTGGTCATCATCCCGCAGGCGCTGCGGGTCATCATCCCGCCGCTCATCAGCCAGTATCTGAACCTGACCAAGAACTCCAGCCTGGCGCTGGCGATTGGATATCCGGAGCTCTTCACGGTCGGGCGCATCATGATCAATCAGGCGGGCCGGGCGCTTCCGGTATTTGTCATGATCATGCTGACCTACGTCACCATGAGCTTGATCACCTCGCTGATTCTCAACATCTACAACCGCCGGGTCTATCGGGCACCGCGACAACGATGAGCGTGACCACCGCCGATCGGGCCATTCGACCACCGGAACCCTCCGGCGCGCTGCGATGGTTGCGCAAGAACCTGTTCAACTCGCTCCCCAACTCGCTGCTAACGCTGGTAGCCCTGGCAGCTGGCTATTGGCTGTTGCGGGGAGGATTGCACTGGGTACTGGTAACTGCCGACTGGCGGCCGATCACCCGCAGCCCACTGCTCTACCTGATTGGGCAGTACCCGCGGGAGCAGATCTGGCGGGTCGGGGCCAGTTTGATCCTGGTGTCGGCGATGTTCGGGTTAAGCTGGGGCGTGTGGAAAGGCATCATGCGCGGCTTCGCCATTGCGTTGGCTTTAGTCCTGGCAGCCGGCGTGTTCCTGCCTGTGCCCCAAGTGGCCGATCCGCTGACCTTCCGTCTGGTGCTGTTGGCCAATCCCTTGCTGGTTCTCGGCGGATACGTGCTGGGCGACCGGGTCCGCGTGCGGGGCTGGCAGGTAGTGTTGGGTTGGACCGCGCTGTTCGTCGTCATACCGATCCTGCTGCGAGGCTCCGGAGACGGCCAGCTGCTGCCATCGGTGGAAACCAGCTCATGGGGCGGCCTGCTGGTCACGCTGATCCTTGCAGTTGGCGGAATCATCCTGTCCTTTCCGATCGGCGTGTTGTTGGCGCTCGGCCGTCGCTCGTCGCTGCCGGTTTTGCGCATCTTCAGCACCGGGGTGATTGAACTGGTGCGCGGCGTGCCGCTGGTCAGCATTTTGTTCATGTCGTCGATCATTCTGGCGCTGTTCCTGCCGCCTGAGCTGCGGATCGATCGGCTGGTTCGGGCCCTGCTGGGGATGACATTGTTCAGCGCGGCCTACACTGCGGAGAACGTGCGTGGGGGGCTGCAGTCGATTCCGGAGGGCCAGTACGAAGCAGCCAAGGCAGTCGGATTGAGCGGTCTCCAGACCACGATTCTGATCATCCTGCCGCAGGCGCTGCGGGCAGTGATCCCGGCCATTGTGGGCCAGTTCATCAGCCTATTCAAGGACACTACGCTAGCGGTAATCGTCGGTATCATTGAGCTGCTGAACATCGGAAAGTCGATCCTCCAGTCCGATCCAGAATTCATACAGCTCCAGGCAGAGGTCTACATCTTCATCGCCGCAGTTTTCTGGGTGTTCAGCTCCGTGATGTCCTATGCCAGCCGGCAGCTCGAGAAGTCGCTGGGTGTGGGCGAACGCTAGCCGAGAGGAATTCGTTGTGGCAGAACCGATCATCCAATGCATTGACGTTCACAAGTGGTTTGGCAACTTCCAGGCGTTGCGCGGCATCAACATGGAGGTGCAGAAGGGTGAGGTGGTCGTGATCTTCGGGCCGTCAGGCTCCGGGAAGTCGACTTTTATCCGCACCATCAACCGCCTGGAAGTACATGAGCGCGGGACGATCGTTGTCGACGGAATTGAATTGACTCACGACGTTCGCAACATTGCGGCCGTACGCAGCGAAATCGGCATGGTTTTTCAGTCGTTCAACCTGTTCCCCCACCTTACGGTGGCGCAGAACGTCACCCTGGCGCCGATCTGGGTGCGCAAACGTCCGCGGGACGAAGCCCGGGCCCATGCGATGGAACTGCTGGAGCGGGTCGGGATTCCGGAGCAGGCCGACAAGTTTCCTGCGCAGCTTTCGGGGGGTCAGCAGCAGCGGGTCGCCATCGCGCGAGCCCTGGCGATGCGCCCCAAAATCATGCTGTTCGACGAGCCGACCTCCGCGCTGGATCCGGAGATGATCAAAGAGGTACTGGACGTGATGGTGGAGCTGGCAAAGTCAGGGATGACCATGCTGGTCGTTACCCACGAGATGGGCTTCGCCCGCGCCGTGGCGCACCGAATGTTCTTCTTCGACGAAGGAATGGTGATCGAAAGCGGAACGCCGGACGAGGTGTTCGAAAACCCACAACAGGACCGCACCAAGCTCTTCCTGTCGCAGATCTTGAGCCACTAACCTATCCGCAGGCGACCCCATCCGGGCCGGCGATTGGGCCCTGCCGGGGTAAGTCCCAGTAGGGCCGGCAATTGGGCCCTGCCGGGGTAGGTCCCCGTAGTGTCGGCGATCGGGCCTCGCCGGGGGGGCACCTCGGACCGAAGGCCGTGCGCCGGCGGCTCGAGCTCACGCTATGGCGTGAACTCGCCTACCATCTCCCCGTTGAGCCAAACTGTGTAGGCACCCTGGGAAAAGCTCCCAATCGGCAGGGTGATTTCCGTCGCCTGCAGCATCTGGATGCAGGCCAATTCCGGGTCTTGCAGGGAATACACCTCAATATAAATTCGGCCCTGACTGTCGGGAGGTTCGGAGGACCAGTACAGGGTGGCGCACGGAGTCGGGAGCGAGCCGGTGATCTTCAGGCTGACCTGCAGCGGGAACTCCCCCTCGAACTCCAACTCCGCTTGGTCAACATAGACCGGGCCGCGTTCAGGGGGACCTGCAGGCGCGGCCGGCGTCGTGCCCAGTTGCAGCTCCCCGATCGGCTCGCCATTTAGCAGCACCACGAAGTCCCCGGAGGTGAAGCTGCCAAGTGGTATCCGCTCCCGGAACGCCTGGGCCGCGATTTGGCACTCTTCACCCTCGATCGGCTGTTGACTGACTTCGACCTGAATCTCGCCCAGCTCATCGTCCTGGGTCACCATGGTTTCAACTTCATGACAGGCAGAGCTGAGGGTTCCACTGACCTCCAGCGAGAGCTGGACTGGCCAGGACTCCGCCTGAAGCAGTTGAGCATTCTCGATGCGAAACTCGGCCGGGGTACCCGGCCGGATACCGCTCGACGGAAGCGTCCCGGTTACCGGCTGGGCACACCCCATCAGCACCAGGCCACCGAACACCATCAATGAGAGGTTGGTGATCACCTTCATGATCGATCCCTCCGCGTTTCTTCGCCATTCAAGACGAGGCTCGCCCGGCTCCGGTTCCCGATTTCGGACCGGCACTGCCAAAGCCGCAGCGACTCCAGATTATGATTGCGCCGCACCGTCCAGATCATAGTCACGATTGCAGTCATCGCAACCAATTCGCCCAGCAACTGAATTCTTGACCGGAGTTCGAGATCAACTCCCGTTGCTATTGGGCGTAGTGCCGTTTGGAATGATCTTCGGCGCGGTCGCCCTGTCGGTAGGGATGACGCCGCTCGCCGCCCAAGGCTTTTCACTATTGATCTTCGCCGGCAGCGCTCAGTTCATCGCCGCCGGTCTGGTTGGCGACCTGGTTCCGTCGCTGGCAATCATCGCCACCATCGTGGTCGTGAATCTGCGCCACGCATTGTACAGCGCCAGTATGGCGCCCTACCTGGCCAAGCTTCCACTCCGATGGAAGTTGGCGCTTGGTTGGTTGCTCACCGATGAGGCCTTCGCCACCACCATCACCCGCTACCGGCGCGGCCGGCTGGAGCATGCCCATTGGTACATGCTCGGAACCGGTATGACGCTGTGGTCGACCTGGCAGATCAGTACTGCGATCGGGATCACCTTGGGGACGCGGGTGCCGCAGTCTTTTCCGCTGGATTTCGCGGTGCCGCTCACCTTCCTTGCCTTGCTGGTGCCGACGCTGGTGGACCGACCGAGCCTGGCCGCGGCCGCTGGTGCCGGCGTGTTGGCCATCGCCCTGCACGGTCTGCCGTACCGTTTGGGTCTGTTGATTGGCGCAATGTCTGGGGTGGGGATCGGGATGCTGACAGCCAGGAGGCGGGATGGTGCCTGAGTCACATCTGTGGTTGATCGCGGCCGCCGGGATGCTCGCCACCTATCTGACGCGGCTGTCGTTCATTACCTTGATTCCGGAGGAGCGGCTTCCCGCGTTCTTCCGGCGCGGCTTCAGCTACATCCCGCCAGCGGTCCTAGCGGCGATACTATTGCCAGAGCTGGTACTGACCGATGACGCGCTCAACCTGTCGCTTTCGAATGAACGGCTGCTGGCCGGTGTGATAGCTGCGATCGCGGCCTGGCGGCTGCGGAATACCTGGCTGACGATCGGCAGTGGAATGCTGGCTCTTTGGCTTCTGAGTGGTCGCTGACTCGCACGACCCGCGGAGGGCCAAGCCCGAAAACCTCAAGACCGTCTTGCGGCATCCAGTGAGGGTGAAGTCGAATCCGGCCGGTTAGGCTGGTGCCGCCTCCAGCATCTGCACACCATCCAACTCAAGCAGCGGCCCAGAGAGATCGTCCCAGGCGCGCTGCACGGCCAGGTTTTCGCCAGCCACTTCATCGGCCAGCATCAGGATTTCGGCGACCGTCTCGCGCGAGATCTTGACGTCTGCTCCCTCGAACAGGCCGTCCAGATTCTCGAGCAGATGCCGCAGGGTCGCGACCGCCAGGAACAGCGGCACCAGGATTGCCTTTCGGATGTCGAACTCATCCTCCGGCACCACCCGGACGTAGTCGCGCCCCAAACACAGGTTTCGGTAGGCGTGAGCCAGGATCGGCTTCACCCCGTCTCGCTCACCGCCGTTGTGAAACGGCAGGTACTCCTGCGGGATGTAGTAGCGGCCTTCCTGATGATCACGGAAGACGTCTTTGATGATATTGGTGAGCTGCAGGCCAGCGCCGGTGGCGGTCTCCAGCGTCCGCAACACGAGCAAGCGGGTCTTTGCCAGGGTCGGCCGGTACAGACTGATCAGGCTGGTAATCAACTCCCCCACGATCCCGGCCACTGCGTAGCAGTAATCATCGAGCTGCTTGAGCCGCAGTAGTCGCAGACTATTCCCCTCATCGTGGGTTGCCACCCAGCTTTCCATGCGCTCAATTACCCGCGCGATGTGTTGAGCGATGGACTCGACGTACGGCTTAGGCAGCAAATTGATCTGCTCCAACAGGTAGGGGGTCGCCTGCAGCAGCTCTAGATGATCCGGGTTGTCGAGCTGGTCTTCGTCAGCGAACTTGGCGGCAAAGGCCCGGGCGGCCGCCGGATCGGGAGCCAGGACGAGTTGCTTGAACCGCTCCAGCTCCCGGATGCGCTTCTCTTTCGGCCAGCGATAGGCATCCTCGATCGTGTCGGCATTCCTGAGCAACAGGTATCCGAGCCCCAGCGCGTCGCGCAGCATTCCGGGCATCATCGGGATACACAGCGCAAAGGTGCGTGAAGTAGCGACCAGCAGTTCCTGGATCCGATCGCGCTCGATGCCTTCCCAAGCTTCGGGCATATGGCCTCCGTGTCCTGCATACCATAACCCCAGATTCAAGCAGAGGCAACGGGACTCTCAAAAACTCGCAGGAACGATCAGACAGTCGGGTGGGCGGTCGGCTGGCTCATGACCACTCGTGGGTCAGCCCGTCGGAGGTGCGGCGTCCGGACGATCGATGGTGCTGATCAGTTGCGAAGATCGCCCGTCGGGACGGGTTATGGGCCGGGGGTTGGTGTGCAGTAGTGAGGGTGCCCGGGCGGCTTTGATGGGTTGCAGTTACTCGAATCCGGCGTAGGAGTTGGCGGCGGTGGCACCGGCGTGTTGGTCGGCGGCACTGGGGTGCTGGTCGGCGGCACTGGAGTGCTGGTCGGGCCACCGGGGGTATTGGTTGGACCGCTGGGCGTACTGCTCGGCCCACCGGGGGTGTTGGTCGGTCCGCCAGGTGTGGCGCTCGGAGGCGGAGGGCCGGGTGGAGGTGGCGGTGGGCCCGATCCACCTCCGCCAGAGCCGCTTCCGCCGCCGGATGGGACACCGGTAGCAGTCGGTGTGGGAGTTGGCGTCGGGGGCGTCCCTTCCGATGTAGCGGTCGGTGTGTCGAAAAGGCCCATGGCCTGGATCGTCGCCGCCACGGCGGTCTCAACCGCGCCGGGCTGCTGAGAACCTTCCAGCCGCTCTGAATTGGCCGTCGACAAAGCACTAATGGTCGACAAGAGCGACTCTGAAGGCGTGGCGGTGTCACTGCTGGTCTCCGCCCCACCCGGAATGCCGCCGCTGAAGGATAGGGCGGCCGCCGGGAAAGCGACCATCAGCAGAATGGCGATCGCCGCCAGCGTGCGTCGCGGTCCCCAAACGGGGGTCGGTTCAACCACCATAACCTGGGTGACCGGAGTCGGCCCGATATATTCCGGTTTTGCCAACCCGGTGTCCGGGTCCAGCGATTCGGCCAAGGCCGCCTCGAAAGCTTCGCTCAGCTCGATCGCCGATTCAAAGCGCAGGCCGGGGTCCTTGGTCATCGCGCGCTGGATGACTGCCTCCACTACATCAGGCAGCAGGGGATTGGCGTAGCGTGGCCGCGGCAGAGGGTCGCTGAGGTGCTTGATCACCACCGCCATCGGAGTCTCGCCCTCGTAGGGCAGTTGGCCGGTGCAGGCCTGATACAGCACCGCCCCCAGGGAGTACTGATCCGAGCGCGGGTCGACCTCATGCCCGGCGCACTGCTCCGGCGACATGAAGGCCGGAGTCCCGATCAAGACCGACCCGGTCAGGCTGTGCGAGGTGTTGCTGACGTGGGCAAAGCCGAAGTCAGAGATGAGCGCCGTGCCCTCGTCGTCGAGGATGATGTTGGAAGGCTTGATATCGCGGTGCACAATCCCCTGGCGATGGGCATAGTCGAGGCCTGCCGCCACGTCGGCCAGGATCTCGCCGGCCTGGCGCAACTCCATCCCGTCGCCTTCGATCAAGCTCTGCATCGTCCCGCCGCCGTAATACGGCATGACGATATAAGTGTTCTGCTGCTCTTCGCCGTAGTTGAGGATCGGTACGATGTTGGGATGATCAAGTTGCTTGAGTAGCCTGACTTCTCGATCGAACCGCTCTTTGAATCGGGGCTCCTGAGCGATGTAGGGCGACATCACCTTGATCGCCACAATCCGACCGGTGTCGATTTCGACCGCCCGATAGACGACCGACATCCCGCCCTGGCCAATCTCCTCCAGCAGCCGGTAGCGACCGATGATCCGATCCAGTGTCTCAGTCATTCTTCGTTGGGCACATTGGACCTGGTTTCGTGCGCCAGCGGCGCGATTCAGCGTCGGTCCGCAATGGGCCTATTGAGGGCGACTATACCTGATCGGAGCGCCGAGTTGTAGAAGGATATTCGTCAGGGATGCTTCATAGCCGTGCGCTGGCTACGGCGCGAGATTACAGCGGCTTGAATTGCTCGAACGGCTGGCGACAGTTCTGGCACACGTAGATCGACCGGCAAAGGGTCGATCCAAAGCTGTTTTTGAGTTCGGTCTGATCCGATTCACAGTACGGGCAAATCGCGGCCTGTTCCAGCGCGGTTTCCAGTGCGCCGGCATGCAGCGGCGGCGGGGCGAGCCCGAATTGCTTGAGCTTTCGGCGGCCTTCACTGGTGATCCAATCCGAGCTCCACGGGGGCCGGTGGGTCATCCTGACCTCGGGGCGCTCGAACCCGACACCTTCCAGGGCCGCGGCGATCGCCCGCTGCATCACCTCCACCGCCGGACAACCGATGAAGGACGGCGTCATGGTCACGATCACCCGCCCCTGCTCAGCGGCGACCTGCCGAATCAAGCCCAGCTCGACCACCGAAACGACTGGGATTTCAGGGTCTTTGACGGCATCCAGCGCCACCCAGACCGCTTCTAGCGTTGAATTCGTGATCACTGAGTCTGGCCCGATGTTTGCCGGCCCGCCGCGATGGATAGACTGGGGATCAGAGTGCTCGTTTACCATTCCGCTCCCTCATTCTGGCGCACGACTTGCTGCAGCTCTACCACCAACGGTTCCAGATGCTCAGTGTGCCGCCGGCGATCGACGGCCGCTGGCTCGACGTCGGGTGGAACCGTCAGGCCACACATCTCGAATAATGCGCCGACCTCCTGCTCCCAACTCCCTCCGACCTGCACCGCATTCGGAAGCACGCCGGCCTCGACCAACCCGGTTTCGGCCTCCTCCGGCACGAAGAGCTGCAATGCGTACGGATACAGCTCGTTCAGAGCGTTCTGCATCCGCTGGTGACTCTCGTCGGTCCCCAAGCCAAGGCGCTCGACCCAGGCCTTCAGGTGTCGCAGATGGTACGCCTCCTCGCTGCGGATCTTGGCCGCCAATTCGGCCAGATCGGCGCTTGAGCTTCGGCTCAACTGCTCGAGCCGCACCCGCTCCGAGCTGTCAAACAGGTATTGCCGCACGATGGTAGACGCCCAGTCGCCGATCGGGAGCTCGACCATTTGCACACTGCGGAACTCGTCCGCCGGACGGTGGTAGACGAGTCGATCCGGGTATGCAGCTGGATCCTCGCCGCGCAATTGGGCCATGAGCTGGTACCAACCGAGCGCGTGGCCCATCTCGTCCAGAGCGATGTTTCCGAAAGCGATGTCTTCTTCCAGAATAGGCGCGTGCCCGGTCCACTCTGAGTCCCGGTGCGCCAGCAACAGCTCGTCGTCGCCCATTCCCAGCAGAAAGCGCGCTAGATCCTCTCGCTGTTGGGCATTCACCGGTCGACGCTCCGCCGCAGGGTTTCGCCTGCTTGCAGGTTGTCAGAGGTGGATTGTTCTGTCATTGCGCTCATGGATAGACCACCCGGCCGGTCACGAGTCGTTCTCGATCTCTTGCCGGATCTTGCGCATCATGGTTGTGGTCGGGAATGCGGCCTGACCGCGATAGTCCTTGCCGGTTGCCGAACCAAACAAGCTGTCGGATTGCTCCGGCTCGCTGGCCACTAGCCTTTGCTTCGGGACGACCCACCACACCAATACCCCTGGCTCCGAGCTACCGGCGGCCAGGCCCAATGCTTCCTGGCCAGAGCGTGCTTGCAGCTCGCCCTGATGTTCGTGAGAACCGATGTGGCTGCGCTTCTCGAAGACCAGATAGGTCTCAGGCCGACTGGATTGCGTTTGCAGCGCCGGCGGGCCATCGCGCTGGAACTGCTCGGCGGTCATCGAGTTGATCAGCGATGCCGGCACCACCCACAGGCTGGAGCACTCCGGTCGCCGGACGAAAACGTCGCGGGCGTTCTGCAGCGCGATCTCGGCGTCCGGTGCGTGAACCGTCCCCACGTTGGTGTGCGGCCGATCCTGCCGCGATTGATGAAAGACCTGGAAACGAGGCCACTGATTGTCGTCGGTGTCGCTCATGCAGCCACTTCGGCCGTGGATCGCTGCGCGAAGGCTGCCAGCGCCTGCCGCACCCACAATCCGTCGTCGTGTGCCTTGCGCCGTGCCGCCATCCGTTCGGCGTTGCACGGCCCGTTCCCACGGACCACCTGCCAGAACTCGTCCCAGTCGATCGGACCGTGGATCCAGTTCCCGGATTGCTCGTCGAATCGCATCTCGGGGTCGGGTACGCTCAGGCCAAGCGCCATCAGATCGGGGACCAACTGATTGACGAAGTCTTGTCGCAGCTGATCGTTGGTGCGGGTCTTGATCCCCCAGCGGATCAGCTCCGGACTGTTAGGGGACTGGTGATCGTGTGGTCCGAACATCATCAGCGACGGCCACCACCAGCGGTTGATGGCGTCCTGCACCATCTCCACTTGCTGCGGCGTCCCCTGCGAGAGCAGGATCACCTGTTCCTTGCCCTGCTTCATGTGGAAGCTCTCTTCGGCGCTGATACGGATCATGGCCCTCGAATACGGACCGTAGGAGCCGTGCGCCAGCATGGTCTGGTTGAGGATCGCCGCCCCATCCACCAGCCACCCAATGACGCCCATGTCGGCCCAGGAAAGCGAGGGATAGTTGAAGACGCTTGAATACTTGGCCTTGCCCTCGAGCAGCGCGGCGATCATCTCCTCCCGGGTCACCCCCAAGGTCTCGGCTGCGTGGTAGAGGTACTGACCGTGTCCACCCTCGTCCTGAACTTTGGCCAGCAGGATCATCTTGCGGCGCAGCGACGGCGCCCGAGTGATCCAATCCCCCTCCGGCAGCATCCCCACGATTTCGCTGTGAGCGTGCTGGGAGATCATTCGGATCAGCTGCTGCCGATAGCGCTCCGGCATCCAATCGCCGGGCTCGATCTTCTCCCCACGCTCGATTCGCTCCACAAACGCTGCTTCGCGTGGGTCCTCGCTGGTTGACTCGTGCTCTGGATCTGGCATCGCTACCTCAATTATACAAATCGGACCGGGCGAAGCGTGCGGTGCGACGGACTCTCGCGGCCACGCACTATCCGTCCCCGCTCCCCTTTTGTCCCGCTGCGGTGTCCCCAACCGCTGGAGGCGCTCCGCCAACCCATTCCGGCCCATCGTCTTCTGCCCAGCGGCGCCGAATCTCATCGTAGTTCGGCGGGCGCTTCTCCAAGAAGGACCGAACCCCTTCCCAGGTCTCCGGGCTTGTGTTGTGGATTGCCAGCCACTCCCGGCCGTGCCCGATAGTGAGATGCCAGCTCAGATCCCGCCAGAAATTGAGCTGCTGCTTGGTGTAGCGGGTCTTCTCCGGCAGCTTGTTGACCAGTTTCTCGACCAGCTCATCTACGGCCCGGTCCAATTCGGCTCGGGGCACGGCCGCATTCACCAAACCCCACTCCAACGCCTTCTGTGCCGGAATCTCCTCATTCAGCAGCAGGATCTGCCTCGCACGCCGATCTCCGACGATCAACGGGAGAAACTGAGTGGCTCCGGCCAATGCCACACTGCCATGGCTGGTGCCCACCTGGCGGATGTAGATGTCGTCGGCGGCGATCGCCAAATCGCAGCTCATGTTGAATTCGTTCCCGCCGCCGACCACGATGCCGTTCAACCGGGCTACGGTCGGCTTTCCCAGATTGCGCAGTCGTTCGTGGACCTCGATGAATTCGCCCATCCACTTCCAATAGTCTCGCGGCCGCTCGAGGAACTGCTGCTGCTCGCTCAGGTCGGCCCCACTGCAGAACGCCTGATCGCCGCTGCCAGTCAACACCAGCGCCGCGATCGAATCGTCCCAGCTGGCGTCCTTTAGTGCCAGCCCCAGCTCGCTGAGCATGGTGAAGTTCACCGCGTTCAGCACCTCGGGGCGGTTGAGCGTGATCGTCGCTCGTGGCCCAGCCTTCTCATAGCGAATTGCACTGAACTTGAAGCTCTCTGGGTCTCGGCCGACGTAGGTTCGGTCTGCCACTAGGTCCTCCTTTTCGGCTAGCGGGACGCCGGTTCGATCACCAGCGGGTGAACCGTTCCAGCGGATCCGGCCGGGATCGGGCCCGGCGACGCAGCCACGGCGCGGCACGATAGCGCTCCTCGCCGAATTCACCGCGCAGATGGTCGAGAACCGCCACCACCTTTCGCAACCCCAGGTTCTCGGCCCAACTCAGCGGACCCTGTGGATAGTTCAGTCCCAATTCGGCCGCGCGATCGATTTGCTCCGGCTCGGCGACCCCCTCCGCAGCGGCAAACGCGGCCTCGTTGGCCAGGCAGCTCACCACGCGCGGCAACACCATCGCTGGCGACTCCGCCACCCAGATTGGCAGCTTGCCCAGCGAGCGCATGAGCTGCGCAACTGTATCGGCAACCGCCTCGTTGGTGGTCTCTCCCCGGGTGAGCGTGACCACCTGTCCGGTGGCTGCGAACAAGCCATCGAAGCCGATCAGTCGCTCGGGGTGAGCCAGCTGACTGACCAGCTCACTGTACGCCCGGTCGACTGACTGACAGAGGATCGGAATCTCGGGCGCCAATCCACGATCGTAGCGCTGCAGGTCTGCACGCAGCGTCTCGTCGGCCCCCGAGATCACAATCGCCAGCAACGGGACATCGCCATGGACCTCGCTCAAGCTGTATCCGGCCTGAATGAGGAGCTTGCCCAGGTTCGGCGCCCAACTCCCCTCCGAGAGCAGCACGTATCCAGAGCAGTGGTCCGCCTCTGGCAATTCGGGTACCGCCGCCTGTTTCACTCCATCGGCGTACCGATAAAAGCCCACCCCGCTCTTGCGGCCCAGCTCGCCCTGGCTCACCTTCTGCTGCTGGATCCAATGTGGCCGGAAGCGCGGTTCAAAGAAGCTGGACTGATAGATCGAGTTCGCGGCGGCCAAATTGACGTCGATCCCAATCAAGTCCATCAATTCGAACGGCCCCATCCGGAAGCCGCCCCCCAGCCGGAACAGCGTGTCCAATTCATGATAGGTCGCTACGCCCTCCCCGAGCATCCGCAGCGCCTCTCCATAGAACGGGCGGGCGACCCGGTTCACGATGAAGCCCGGGGTATCGCGGGTGACGACCGGCGCCTTTCCGAGTGCCTCAGCCAGCGCCACCAACGAGTCGACCGTCGCCTGGTCAGTTGAGGCGCCGCGAGCTACCTCTACCAACTGCATCACGGGGGCCGGATTGAAGAAATGCATTCCGGCGACC
>CAZGCX010000008.1:0-23999 GCA_964524585.1 uncultured Anaerolineaceae bacterium | reverse complement strand
CCGCAACGCACCGATCAGGCGCGCCACCTCGGCGCCGATCGGGCTGTGCGGCGTCCCATTGCTGGTGGCGGCCATGGCTTTCAGGCTCGGACTGAGCGGGCCTGGCTGGCCAGGCCGTTGAACCGCCAGTCCGATGCCGCGCACTGTGTCTAACAGCGACATCCGTTCAGCATCCTAAGAAAGAGCGGCCCGACTTCTTACGAAGTCGGGCCGGTGATATCGAATGGTATGGAACCGTGCAGCGGTGGTGCGGGATTAGGCCGCGCCAGCGGCGACAGCCGCCTTGTAGGCCTGTCCGTACAGATGCCCTTCCACGACCATCGAGTAGGCCGTGGTGGCGAACACTCCGATCACACACAACACCACACCCAACGAGCCAACGAACCCGGCCACCAAATATCCCAGCACCGCGATCAGATAAGCGGAGGGCGCGGCCCGGATCATGCCCAGCAGCTTGCCGACGTTCAGCGCCGAGCCGATGCTGTCGGTGGCGGCCAGCTGGCCGTAGGCAGCCGGCAGTGCAAAGGCCATCAAGATCCCGTAAACCAACGACACACAGCTCAGGCAGACGTTAACGATGGCAATGACCGTGGCCAAATCGTTCGAGTCGACCAGGGTGGTCGCAACCGAAACCGGCACGGTGATGACGATGATCGGAAGCGAGAACACGATCGCCACCACGATGCCTTTGATGGCCAGCATGATGTATTCGCCGAAATTGCTCCAATCCGGCAGCACCGGGGTCTCACCGCTGATCACCCGCTTGGTAACCACCAGCGACCAGCCGAATACCGGAATGGTGCCGATGATGGTCAGGCAGAGCACCGCCGCAATGGCGATCTTCTTGACCCACTCCTCGTCCTGGAACGGGAAGCTGAAGGCAAGCGCAAAATCCATCTTCTCTCTCCTCGAGTCCGCGCCGGGCCAAATCGAGCCGGCGCCGCATCATTCTAACCGCTCTGCGAGCAGATGCCTATGATCGATGGACTCTGTGTCGATCAACGCCATCTGAAGCGTCCGGGAGGCTGTGGTACTCTAGTACTACTGGGCCGTTTTTCGGGGGGAGAGTCTGCAGGTCCACGCACGCCGTCGATCCAGCGCATTATCACAAGTCGCGTTCGCCGTTTCCTGTGCTGCCCTGGCGGCTGGAGCGCACGCGCTTGGCGCTCGAGCCAGTGAGTTTGACCCCGCCACCCTAAGCACTCTCGATCAGCCCATCAGCTCGTCAACCCCGACTGCATCGGAGGACAACACGCCGGATCCGACCCCGACCGCGGCGACCCCCGACCCGGGACCCAGCTCGTCGCCAATCGCCTCCAGCAAGCCCTCCCCAACCCAGACGCCGACTTTCGCTTCCGCTGCGAGTCCAACCGCTTCTTTGACGCCTACCGGCACTCTGGGCTCCACCGCCACCCCCGCCGGCAGCACCACGCCAACCCCGTCTGCCAGCCGGACCGCCAGCATCACGCCTGCTCCTTCCCCGAGCCCGAGCCTCACCGCAGGCGCGACCCCGAGCGCGACCTCCAGCCCAACCGCCACCCCAAGCGCGACCCCGAGCGCAACCTCCAGCCCAACCGCCACCGCGGGCCTCACCCCAAGCGCAACCCCCAGTCCAACCGCGACCTCAACACCTTCCGCTGAGCCGCCAACCCCAGCCGCTCCACTGGCAGTGCTGATCAACGAGGTGGCCTGGGCCGGCACGCATGCCTCCGCCAATGACGAGTGGATCGAGCTGCACAACATGGGTCCGGCTGAACTCGACCTTTCTGGCTGGTCGCTCACCGACGGCGGGGACCTCCAGGTTGAGCTGCACGGCTCGATTGGTCCCTACGGCTACTACCTGCTAGAGCGTACCGATGACACCACGGTGTCCGACATCTCCGCCGACCTGATCTACACCGGCTCGCTGCGCAACACCGGTGAGCAGCTTGAACTGCGCGCACCAGGGAATGAATTGATCGACAGCGCCAATGCAGATGGCGGCAGCTGGCCGGCGGGGGAGGCCGAGTCCCGGCGCAGCATGGAACGGCGCGGTGGATCGGACATCCCCGGAAACTGGGCCAGCTTCACTGGCTTCTCTGGCAACGGGCTGGACGCCGACGGCCAGCCGATTCCGGGCACGCCTCGTAAGAGCAATTCGCTGTTCGTTCCAACCCCCACCCCAACCGGCATCCCCAGCCGAGTGGTGATCAACGAGGTACTCATCCGCCCTCACCATGACTGGGAGGGATCGGGAGGCGTGACCACTGCCGACGAGTTCATCGAGCTATACAACCCGGGCAGCTTGCCGGTATATCTGAGAGGTTGGTGGTTGGACGATGGGGCGGACGCCGGATCCAGCCCGCACGACTTGCCGGGGGTGACCATCAGTCCCAAGGGTTACGCGGTGTTCTTCCGCAGCCAGACCAAGATCGCGCTGAACGACGGGGGCGACACGGTTCGCCTGCTGGCACCCAACGGGGCCGTGATCGATCGGGTCACTTACCTGGCGGTGCGCGCCTATAACTTGTCCTTCGGCCGGTTGCCGGATGGATCGGACCATTTCCACTACGGCCTGTGGCCGACACCTCGGCAGCCAAACCTGGTATTCCAAGAACCGCTACCCGAACTCCCGGTTGGCCCGTTCTATCCGTGGGTGTGCCCAGGCCAGGCCTGGTTGGCCGGCGGTCATCTTGTGCGAGCCAGCATGGAGCGGCTGGCCCCAGCCGACGATCCCGCCGGATGGGCGGCCTTCATCGGGCCGTGGAACGGCGGTCGGGATGCCGATGGGCACCACCTGTCTGGCTCTCCAGGGGGACCAAACTCGGTTTGGCGAGCGCTTGGGCTGGGGTTGGTCCCCAATGCAGGTGCCGGCGAGCAGGCATCGGCCGATGGGGGCTATGACCTGGAAGGCCTGATCCCCGGCCTGCAGTACGAGTCGGGAGCTGCGCAGCCAAGCGCCAGCGACTGGCCGGCTTGGGATGACGAGTGGCCGCCGATCGTGATCAGCGAGATCGCCTGGCGCGGCAGTCGAGCCTCGGCCGCCGACGAATGGATCGAGTTATTCAATGCCACCGACCGGGCCATCGATCTCTCCGGCTGGACGTTGACGGACGGGAATGATCTGGAGCTCTCGTTGGAGGGCAGTTTGCTGCCCGGTGCTTACTACCTACTTGAGCGGGACGACGATCAGACGGTCTCGGACCTCCCGGCGGACCGGATCTACACTGGCAGCCTGAGCGATGACGGGGAGACGCTTTGGTTGATCGACCAAGTTGGAGCGGTTGTCGATAGTGCCAATTCGGTGCGACCCGGCTCGCCGCATGCCCTGCTCTCCCGCGCCACTCGATCGCCGGCACAGTTTGCCTGGATGAGTCAGTTAGAACTGGTCAACTGCGGCGGGTAGTTCGACTTCGGTTTCGGTCGAGCCGGAAAGGGCGGCCTACACCATCGCCCGCAGCAGCCGCCGCACGGCGTCTGGGCCGCGCAGCGAATACCTGGCGAGGCTCTTGCGGTCGGCCCCGACCCGGATGGTCCAGGCCTCGTCCGGCATGACCTCGAACATCTCCTCGTCGGTCACGTCATCACCGGTGGCCAGGATGAAATCGTAAGGCGTATCCTGGTTCAGCCACAATTCGGCGGCGCGGCCTTTGCCGACCCCGCTTTCCTTGACTTCCACCACCTTGTTGCCCTGCATGATCACCAACGGGGTGTTGGCGATCAGGGCCTCAAGGTTTTCGGTGAGCTGCTTGGCGCGCAGGTCGCCCAGCTCGGGCTCGGCCCGACGGTAGTGCCAGGCCAGCGAGGCCGATTTCTCCTCCAGGATCGCACCCGGCGTGCGGTCGAGGTAGCTCTCCAGCAGCGGGCGCAGCTCGGCCTTCCAACCGTCTTCCGGGGCGCTGCCGCTCTGCCGCCACCTGGCTTCCGCCACCCGGCGAATGGCGGCGCCGTGCTCGGCGACCAGCGCCGCACCGACTCCGCCCAGCCAGGCCTCCAGCGTGTCCCGATCGCGGCCGCTGATCACCACTACCGTGTTCTTGGAGTCGGCACACAGCGTCTTCAGCTCCAGCAGCAGCGCCTCGTCCGGCGCGGCGTCCTCCGGCCGGGGCGCGAACGGCACCATCGTGCCGTCGTAGTCCAAGAACAGCAGCCGCCGCTCGCTCGAGCGGTAAGCCCGCAGCAGCCGTTCGCGCAGCTCGCCGGTCAGCCGGTGCTGGACCTGGCTCTCCTTCGGTTCCCGTTCCAGTTGGCCCAGGAAATCGTCGGCCCAGCGGGCCACGTCGTAGCGTTTCTGTCGAGCCCGCATGATCTGGTTGCGGCGCAGCTGCTCCTGCTCCGGCATCTGCAGCGCCCGCTCCAGCGCGGTGCACACCTGTTCAGTGTCGTGCGGATTGACGATCAGCGCTTCGCCCAGCTCCTCCGCCGCCCCGGCGGTCTCGCTCAAAATCAATACCCCGCTGCCCTCCGGCCGGGAGGCCAGATACTCTTTGGCCACCAGGTTCATGCCGTCTCGCAGCGGCGTGACCAGCGCCACGTCGGCCAGGCGATACAGCGCCACCAGCCGTTCAAACGGCAGGTAGCGGTACAGGTACCAGATCGGCACCCAGCCCGGCTCGCCGAAGCGACCGTTCACCCGCCCGACCAGCTCGTCTACCTCGCGCTTCAGCGCCTGATATTCCGGAACCGAGGTGCGGGAGGGAACGGTCAGCGAGATCAGCGTCACCCGTTCATGCCATTCCGGGTTCTTCTCCAAGAACCGTTCGAAGGCTTCCAGCCGCTGCAGGATGCCCTTGGTGAAGTCCAGCCGGTCGACGGTGACCACGATCTTGCGGCCGGAGGTCTCCTGTCTCAGGCGCTCCAGCTCGGCCTCCACCTCCGGACTCTCGATGGCCGCCTCGAATCCGGCCATGTCCACTCCCAGTGGGAAGGTATCCACCCGCACCACCCGGTCGTCTACCGTGACCCGGCCGAAGTCCTGCTCAAGCCCCAGCAGGCGCATCAGGCTGCTCTGGAAGTGGCGGGCGTAGCCGTAGCTGTGAAACCCGATCAGGTCAGCGCCCAGCAGGCCACGCAGGATCTCTTCTCGCCAGGGCAGCATGCGGAAGATCTCAGAGGAAGGGAACGGGATGTGCAGGAAGAACCCGATGCGCGCCTCCGGCAGCGCCTCGCGAATCAACTGCGGCAGCAGCATCAGGTGATAGTCATGGATCCACAGCCGCTCGTCGGGCTGGATGATCTCAACCACCCGGTCGCGGAAGAGCCGGTTGATGTCCAGGTAGGCCTGCCACTCATCTCGGTCGTAATGCGCAAGCTGCGGGAAATAATGGAACAGCGGCCAGATGGTGCCGTTGGAAAACCCTTCGTAGTACTGCTCGAAGCTCTGCTGTGGCAGGAAGATCGGAATGGCTTCGAAATCGGCCGACAGCTGCTCGGCGATCTGGCCCCGTTCTTCGCCGCCTTCGAGGTGGATTCCCGGCCAGCCCAGCCAGCGCAGCTTCCACTGCTTGCGCACCGACTGCAGGCTGGTCGCCAGCCCGCCGGCCACCGGGTGGTAGTCGAACCCCTGTGGAATTCGTTCTACCCGTACCGGCAGCCGGTTGGAAACGACCAGCAGCCTGGATCGATCAGCCAAGCTCCAGGATCCCCACGTCCACCGTACCGCTGTTTGCGTCGTAGCTGAGCGTCACCTGGACCGAGCCGGACGCGCCGCTGAAACTCAGCAGCGTCAGCGGACCGGCGCTGAACTCCTCGTCCAGCGTCCACCCGGCAGCCGGCATTTCGTCCTTGTAGAACTGCACCACCTCTTCCAGCGGCAGGTTGGTCTTGTAGCTCACGATCCCCAACAGCGACGAGAGCTGATAGGCATCGTCGGTCACCGGGTAGTTGACCTCGGCGGCAGCCTGGTCGCAGCCCTCCGGCGGCGTAATTTCCAGCGGCTGATTGAAGTCGTAGTAGTCCAGCGAATAGCTGATTTGTCCGTTCAGGTCGGGGTCGCCGCTCAGCATCTCGCTGGTGCCGGTACCGGTCATCTCCATCCGCACGATGTAGCCACCCGATTTGGCGATGTAGATCGTCCCGTCGGCCAGGTCCGCGATCTCCAGCTCGCCCGGCTTGACATTGGAGCTGTCCAGCGCGAAGCGGTATACCGGAACGCCGTTGACCTCCTGATCCGGCCGCACCCGCTGCGCCTGGCCGGTCAGAAAGCCGCCCAGATCGATCAGTAGCGTAAACGGATCCTGCCGGTCGCCGGCCGCCAGCGAGGCGCAGCCCAGCGTCGGGCTCGATACGGTAACCGTCGATTCGGTCATGCTGAAGGCGAAAGGCAGCTCGCCTGGCTGGGCGGCATTGTCGAAGGCCTCGAACTGCATACTCATCGCCAGCGGGTCCAACGTGCGGGCGCCGGTGCCGGTGACGCTGCCGCGCTCGCCTGACTCGGCTTCAAACGCCAGCTCCATCGCGATCCGGTAGCTATCAATCTGATCGACCGGTTCGTTGTATGTCAGGGGTGCATCCAGGTCGAGTGATTCGGGGCCGCCGAGGCCTTCGGGCGCCGCCTGGGTCATCTCGCCGGTGATCTCTCCCACCAAATCCGAGTCGGAAATGGCGGCCTCGGCGGTGGCGCCCAGGTCTTCGACCGTGGATGAAAGCAGATTGCAGGCTAGGGCCGACATGGCAAGCATCGAGAGAAGCGCGGTGATTCGTTTCATCGTGGAGGTCTCCTCAGTTTTCTTTCGAAGGGTGGGTGAGTCTACAGCCAGCGGCGCACGCGGCGCTTGTAACTGATGTACTGTTCTCCCAACAGCCGCTCCAGGTAGGCCTCTTCACGGCCAACAATCAGCCGATCGACGTAAAGCAGCATCGGCAGCAGCAGGATGAACAGCCACAGGTTATTGAAGAGCAATCCCAGGCCAATGTCGAACAATGCAAAGGAAAGATAAATCGGATTGCGGGAATAGGCGAATGGCCCGCCGGTGACCAGCCGCTTGGTCGGCACGCCCGGGTCCGGGTTCTCGCCGGCCTTAAACATGCTGCGAATCCCCCAGAATCCCAGCACCGCACTGGCCACCACCGCGGCAATCCCGAGCGCATTTCCCAGCCGCGGGTCGAGCGGAGTGCGCAGCGGCCAGAACAGGTTCAAGCCCAGCGCCGAGAAGGCAGCGCCAAGGAAAACGACCGGCGGAGGGACCGCAATGGGCGAGATGGGTGTGTCGCGCATGAGGTGACGGTTCAGGCGCTCTCCAGAGCTACCCAGCCTCCGGGGCGGCCAGCGAGGCTTGCACCGCGGCTCGGAGCTGTTCCTCTGGAACTGCCACCGGCTCGGCACGCACGGCGGCACCGGTGTCTAGCTCTTCCTGTATCTTCGCCTTCAAGGTTTCCACCCCGAGTTCGATGCCCTTGATGATCTTGTTCTTGAAGGGTGCGGAATTGGCCAGCGTTCGGAGAACAAGACTCCCTACGGGTTTGCCGCAGATCTGTCGCACCAGGGTCGACTGGCCCCCATCGATCGGTTCAAACCGCACCGTGACCATGGCGGTCATTCCCATCGGCAGTTCGGACTCATAAGTGTAGTAGTCAAATGGCCGCCAGTCGAGCACCGGCTGACGGATGCTTCCGCTGCCGTGCGCACAGTAGTACACCGTGCCGGACCCGGTTCGCCCCAGGTTGCGATTCTCCACCGGCATGCTCTCCGCTTCCATCAGCAGCATTCGGTATTCGGGCTTGGTGAAGTAATCCCAGGCCAGCGACGGTGGGGCCGGGATTACCGAATCGACAATAAGCCCCGCCTCAGCCGGGTCAACCACGATTTGGTGCTGCTCACGCTCCCGCTCCCACACCGGCATCAGGTCCTGGACAAACAGCTCGACCTCTCCCACGTCGGCGAACTCCTCCCGGTGCTGAGTCAACTGCGCCGCGAACTCCTGGATTCCAAGCGCCTCCACCGCCGCCGCCGTGTAGGCGGCGTAGGCCCGTACTCCGGTCTGCTCCTTGATATGGTTCTTGACCAGCCGGTGGGTGACGTTGACGTCGTTGCCGATCAATTCGGTGTACATCGGCATCTCTTGCAGCATGAAACTCCCATGATTGACGAAGAACTTCAGGTCCAGGTTCGGGATGTTGCGGCAGGCGTTGCAAGTGCAGGTAGTGTTGAGCCGCATGCGCTCGCGGGCCCGCCGAAAGGCCACATAGCTGTTTTCAATCAACTCCACCAGCGACTGCCCCTGCAGAAAACCGGCTTGCGGGGTGTAGCTGATCACCGCATCGCCCTCCAGCCGCGAAATCACCAGGGGCGACTTGGTCTGCTCGATCAACACTTCCAACAGGCTGCGTAGGCTGTCTTCGGCGTGCTCGAGCTCTGAGCCCTTAAGGTAGGCCGTGTAGCCGGTGATATCGGCGATGACGATGTAGCCGGTAGTTGTCATTCTGCGCTCACCTGCGCCTCCCCGGAGGCGCAGGTCTTAGTATAGCCGAACGATAGAAACCGAGAGCGGGGCCGCATGGGCCCCGCTCTATGCTCGCCGGTTTTTGAGTCTGCGACGCCTCGACAAGCTCACCAGTGCGCCCTAGGCTGGTTCGGGCGCTGGCTGTTTCGCCCGCGCCACCTCCAGCGTACGCTTCATCTGCGCGATGTGCTCACGCTCATGGTCTCCCGGATAATGCAGGTTGTAGGACCCCAAGCGCCACATCACGCCTTTGCGATTTCGCAGGGCGGTGCTCTCTTCGAGCAGGGTGATGGTCTCCTCCTGTGCGAAAGCAAGCCGGTCGGTCAACGCCGCTACGGTGGGAGTGACCCTGACCAGGGCAATCACCGCTTCGTTTCGATTCTCGCCGCCGTCCGGATACTGCGGTTCGCCGTCCTGCAGCAGGTTGCGGATAAACAGGTGTTGCCCTTCTTCGCCCATGATCAGATGCGCGATGATCTGTTTGACCGACCACTCCCCCTTCGGCGCGTAATCCGCTTCCGCTTCCGTCACCCCCTCCATCGCTGCCCGCAGCGCTTCGATCACTTCCTGCGAGACCTCGCGGTAGCGGTGTGCGAAGGCCACCGGATCGAGCGGGGTCTCCGGAATTGGCCGCTTGGAGAGCACCATCGTGACCTCGTGTTTGGTCTGGCCGCGGTAGAAGCCGACTCCGATCTCGTCTCCCGCTTTGTGTTCCCGCAGCACGGTCCCCAAGTCCGACCAATCGCGCATCGGGGCCCCGTCCATCTCGACGATCACATCGCCGCTCTGCATGCCCGCCAGCGCCGGGCCCATGCCCTCGATGGCAGTCTGAATGCGTGCACCTTCGGTGACCGGCACGCCGATCTCAGCCGCGATGCGCTCATTGAAGTCGCTTCCCATGATGCCCAACATCGGTCGCTGGGTGAGGCGCAGGTCGGCTCCGGTGTCGAAGATCGACTCCAGGTTGTCCAGGCCGACCTCCCAGCCGTGCGACACCCGCTGGCGGGCGGCATCCCAGGCCGCTCCTTCGCCGAAGCCGGAGTGCGTAATCTCAACCCGGGGTCCCTTCGGGTCGGGCTCAAGTGCGATGCTGACCTGAGTCTCGCCCGGATCGCCCTTTCCGTACCAGCTCAGCTCCACCCGGTGCGGCTTGTCCAGCGATTTGACCTCGCCCGAGGCGAACCAGCCGTTGTCCCAGCTCAGGTGGTAGCTCTTCCCGGCCGGGGTGCGGAACAGCGCCGCCTCCACCAGCCAGTCCCGCCAGCCCTGGGGGGTCGTGAAGGCGTAGTACACGTCCTCAGGCTTGCCCGGGACGGTCGTCGAGAACCGAAGTTCCCCTTTGTTGTCGTTCATCTTCTCTCCTCCAACCTCTTGGGCAATCATTCTACTGTGAGCGACCGACGGAAGTTCACGCGCCGTGGAAATCGAGGTCTCCACGGGAGTCCGGAACAAGTCGCAGAGGCCGCTGCGCTATAATTGCCGCGCTATGCCGCTTACCGTCGAAGAAGTGCGCCACATCGCGCGCCTGGCGCGCTTGGCCTTGACCGAAGAGGAAGAGGCACGATTCGCCGAGCAGCTCTCGGACGTGCTGGATTACGCCGATCGCTTGAAGGCGGTCGATACCTCCGGGATTCCGCCTACCGCCTCCGTGTTGCCGCTGCAGACCCCTCTGCGCCCCGATCACGCCCGACCAGGCCTACCGCAGCCGCTGCTGCTGCGCAATGCCCCTGACCAGCAGGCCGGGCTGTTCCGCGTTCCCCGGGTACTCGATCCGGAACCGTGACTTCGCTCGCCCCGTTTGGAGCGAACCCAACTAGCCAATTACCATGACGAGCTTGAACCAGCTGACCCTGCTGCAGGCGTCCGAAGCGCTGCGCTCTGGCGATGTCTCCTCGGAGGAGCTCACCCGCAGCTGCCTGGATCGCATCCAGGCGGTGGACGGAAGCGTGCACGCTTTCCTGGCAGTCGACAACGACAGCGCGCTGCATCAGGCCCGGCAGGCCGATGAGCGCAGGCGGCGGGCTGAACCGGAAAGCCATTCGCAGCTGCTCGGCATTCCAATCGCGGTCAAAGACGTGCTCTCGGTCGCTGGCTTTCCAGCCACCTGTGGGTCCAAGATCCTGGAAGGTTATTGGCCCCCCTACACCGCCACCAGCGTATCGCGTTTGATCGAGGCCGGAGCCGTCATCCTGGGTAAAACCAACACTGACGAATTCGCCATGGGCTCCTCGACCGAGAACTCGGCCTACGGCGTCACCCACAATCCGTGGAACCTGGACCGGGTGCCCGGCGGGTCTTCCGGGGGGTCGGCAGCGGCGGTCGCGGCCCAGATGTGCTACGCCGCGCTCGGCACCGATACCGGAGGCTCGGTTCGGCAGCCGGCGGCCTTCTGCGGCGCCACCGGGTTGAAAACCTCCTATGGCCGGGTCTCGCGCTATGGGCTGATTGCCTATGGCTCATCACTCGACAGCGTCGGCGCCATCACCCGCAATGTGGCCGATCTGGCGCCGGTGTTTGCCAGTGTGGCCGGACACGATCCCCTGGATTCGACCTCGATGCCGGACCCGGTGCCGGAGATCCGGCTCAACGGCGCTGGGCCGCTTCGGCTGCGGGTCGGCGTGCCGTCGGAGTATTTCATCGAGGGTTTGCAGCCGGAGGTCGAGGCCGCGGTGCGGGGTGCAATCGAACGATTCGCCGAGCTTGGCGCCGAAGTACTCCAAATCAGCCTGCCACACACCGATCTGGCCCTGCCGGTTTACTACCTGATCGCCCCGGCGGAGGCCTCTGCCAATCTGGCGCGTTACGACGGAATCCGGTTTGGGCCGCGTCTGGGCCCCGGCAGCTACCCCGACGACTACTTCACTACCCGAGGCGAGTTGTTTGGCTCAGAGGTCAAACGCCGCATCATGCTGGGCACCTATGCGCTCTCAGCCGGATACTACGATGCCTACTACGGTCAGGCCCAGAAGGTGCGCACCCTGATCAAGGCTGACTTCGAGGCCGCATTTGAGACGGTAGACCTGATCGCCTGTCCGGTGGCGCCCACCACCGCCTTCGGCATTGGCGCTCACGGCGACGATCCGCTGTCGATGTACCTGGAAGACGTCTTCACCTTGCCAGCCAATCTGGCTGGGATTCCCGGCCTGACTTTTCCGGTCGGTTTCGATCTGGACGGACTGCCGATCGGGATACAGCTCATGGGGCCTCACCTCGGCGAATCGCGCCTGTTTGAGGCTGCCCACGCCTATCAAACGGCGACCGAATGGCATCTGAAGTGGCCGGCGTTGTAGGCCCCCGCCGGGTGATGCTGCGGGCGACCGGAACACGCCCACCGGTGCCTGACCGTGCGCCGGGGACGGGGCAAGTCGAGGCGCCATTGCAGCGGAGTACTTTGCGCACTCGGGCGCCGCGATGAGACTGGTGCTGCCGATGGCCGGCTACGGGTCACGCCTGCGGCCGCACACCTGGTCCAAGCCCAAGCCGCTGGTCAGCGTGGCCGGCAAGCCAGTGCTGGCACACCTGCTCGACAGCTTCGAGGCGCTTGGCCCGCTGGAGGAGGCGGTCTTGATCGTCGGCTACCTCGGGGAGCAGATCCGGGATTTTGTCGCTGATCGTTATCCGCAGCTCTCGGCCCGTTTCGTGGTACAGGACGAGCTCAAGGGCCAGTCGCACGCCATCTGGCTGGCCAGGGAGGGACTGGCTGGGCCGACCTTGATCGCCTTCGTGGATACTTTGGTCGACGCTGACTTTTCCTCGCTGGAGGCCGAAGGCGCGATCTGGGCCAAACGGGTGGAGGACCCGCGGCGCTTCGGCGTGGTGGAGCACGACGAGCAGGGCATGGTGCGCCGGTTGGTGGAGAAGCCGCAGCAACCGGTCAGCGACCTGGCGGTGGTCGGGTTCTACTACTTCCCCGAAGCGGGCGAGCTGATCTCGGCCATCGATCGCCAGATGCAAGGCGGTTCGATGCTCAAAGGTGAGTACTACCTGGCGGACGCGATCAACCTGATGCTGGAGGATGGACTGCAGATGCGGGCGCGTACCGTGCGCTCATGGCACGATTCGGGAACCCCTCAGGCGCTGCTGGAGACCAACCGTTATCTGCTGGGGCACGGCAGCGGCAACCATCACCAGTTGACCGGGCTGGACTCGACTGAGATCGTCCCGCCGGTGTACCTCGATCCGACCGCTTCGGTCCGCGGCTCGCGGCTGGGTCCCAATCTCTCGGTTGGGCCGGGCTGCCAGATCGTCCAGTCACAACTGAGCGAGTCGATCATTGAGGCTGAGGCGCAGATTGAGAACAGCCGGCTGACCGAATCGCTGATCGGCTGCCAGGCACGGGTGGTGAACACCCGCGGCTCGCTAGACATTGGTGATAACGCCCGGGTCGAGGGCTCGGAGGCGGAGGCATGACCGGCCGATTGTTCATGATCCACTGGGACCAGAACGAGCTCGAGCAACTGGCGGAGCCGCTGCGCCAGGCAGGCTGGCAGGTTGAGGGCGAGAGTGCGGACGGGGCCCGGGCCAGCAAGGCGATTCTGGCCGATCCACCAGACGTATTGGTGATCTACCTCACCCGATTGCCCTCGCACGGCCGGGAGACCGCTGACTACCTGCGCACCAAACTGAACGCAGACCAGCTGCCGATCCTTTTTGTGGCTGGCGCGCCGGAGAAGGTGGAAAAAGTGCGGGCGAAAGTTCCGCAGGCCCGCTACTTGGGCTCGGAAGAACTCCCGCAGGCGCTGGCCGAATTGCGATGAGCCTCGCCCGATTGGCAGGTAGCCGTGATCCATCCCGCGTTTCGGCACCCAACGCCCGACCATGAGCGGCGAGCTGGTCGAGTGTCACTCTGGTTTCACCTACGCCGAGCGACCGATTGCCTTACAGTGGGAAGGCGATCGGTTGGAGATCGAGCAAATCGAGGATTCGTGGCGCATTCCCGGTGGGCGCCGCTTCCGGGTGCGGGTGCAGGATGGCCGAGTATTCGAGCTGTTCTACGGTGAGCTATACGATGAGTGGCGCATCCATGCACTGTAAGGCCAACTGGCGTGACTGACTACGAGCCGATCATCGGGCTGGAAGTCCACGCCGAGCTGCTGACCGAGTCCAAGATGTTCTGCGGCTGCGCGGTGGTGGATTCGACCGAGGCCGAACCGAACAGCGCGGTGTGCGAGATCTGCACCGGCATGCCGGGCACGCTGCCGGTGCTCAACCAGCGAGCGGTCGAATTCGCCATTCGGGTGGGCTTGGCGCTCAACTGTTCCATCGCCGAGACCAGCGTGTTCGCTCGCAAGAACTACTTCTACCCCGACCTGCCCAAGGGATTCCAGATCTCGCAATACGAGCTGCCGCTAGCCACCGACGGCTGGCTGGATTTAGACTCCGACACCAGGGTGGGAATCCGGCGAGTCCATCTGGAGGAGGACACCGGCAAGTTGATCCACGACCAGGACCATTCGCTGGTGGACTACAACCGCTCCGGCGTGCCACTGCTGGAGATTGTCAGCGAACCGGACATCCATTCGGCGGAGGACGCCCGGCGCTATGCCATGGCGTTGCGCTCGGTACTACGCTACTTGCAGGTGAACAGCGGCGACCTGGAGAAGGGGGTGATTCGCTTCGAAGCCAACGTGTCGGTGCGCCGCGCCGGCGCCGAGCTTGGGACGCGCACCGAGATCAAGAACCTGAACTCGATCCGCTCCCTTGGTCGCGCGGTCGAGTTCGAGATCCAGCGGCAGAGCGATGTGCTGGATGCCGGCGGCACGATCCATCAAGATACGCTCGGCTGGGACGAGGCCCGTCAGGTCACCGTTTCACAACGCAGCAAGGAAGAGGCACACGATTACCGCTACTTTCCCGAGCCAGACCTGCCGCCGCTACACATCGACCCGGCCTGGATCGAGCAGATCCGCAAGGGGCTTCCCGAGCTGCCAGCGGCCAAGCGCGATCGACTCGTGCAGGCCCACGGTCTCAGCCCGGCGATCGCTGCGCTGCTGGTTGCTGACGCAGCGGTGGCGGACTTTTTCGAGGCGGCGGTTCGGGCCGGTCGGTCTTCCGCCCCAGCCAAGATCGCCAACTGGCTGACCGGCGAGCTGTTCGGACTGCTCAACGAGTCCGGCACCGACCTCGCCAGCACTCAATTGACGCCGGAGGCGCTGGCTGAGCTGGTCGACCTGGTCGAGACCGGGCAGATCAGTCGCACCAGTGGCAAGCAACTGCTGGCGGAGATCCACCAAAGTGGCGGATCGCCAAGGCAGATGGTTGAACAGAAGGGGCTATTGCAGCTCAGCGATGCGGGCGCGATCCTGCCCTTGGTCGAAGAGGTGCTGAACAGCAGCCCAGAACAGGTCAACGAGTATTTGTCTGGTAAGACCACTCTGTTGGAGTGGTTCGTCGGCCAGGTGATGCGCCTGTCACGCGGCCGGGCAGAGGCCGGCCTGGTGCGCTCGGCGCTGGAGACCGCCCTGGCGGAAAAAAGTCGGACGCCAGAGTGAGCAACGGTACTTGCCCGGCCCACAGCTCGGGGCTATCGTCCCGCCGGAAGACATATAAGGAGACTGCCAATCCATGGCTACGGCAACAGAGACAAAGAAAACCGATATGGAATTCGCACTGAATCCTTTCCAGGTGGCTCAGCAGCAGCTGGACGAAGCTGCGGAAGTGCTGGAACTGGAACCCGCCATCCATGAGCTGCTGCGCTGGCCGCTGCGTGAGCTGCACGTCACGCTGCCGGTTCGCATGGACGACGGCACGACCAAGATCTTTCACGGATTCCGAGTTCAATACAACGATGCGCGCGGCCCGACAAAGGGCGGCATCCGCTTCCACCCAGATGAAACGATCGACACCGTGCGGGCCTTGGCGGCCTGGATGACCTGGAAGTGTGCGGTGGTCGACATCCCGCTGGGCGGCGGCAAGGGCGGCGTGATCTGCAACCCGAAAGAAATGTCCTCGAATGAGCTGGAGCGCTTGAGCCGGGCCTACATCCGACAAGTCGGCCGCATCATCGGGCTGGAGAAAGACGTGCCGGCGCCGGACGTCTACACCACACCGCAGATCATGGCCTGGATGGCGGATGAGTACGCCTTCATGAAGGGCTACAACGAGTTCGGTGTGATCACCGGCAAGCCGCTGGCGCTGGGTGGATCCGCCGGCCGCGGAGATGCTACCGCCCGCGGCGGCGTCTACTGCCTGCGAGAAGCCGGCAAGGTGCTCGACCTCGATCTCAAAGGAGCCACCACCGCCATTCAAGGCTACGGCAACGCCGGCTCATTCGGCCACAAGCTGGGAGTCGAGCTGCTTGGACTGAAGGTAGTTGCGGTATCCGACTCGCGCGGCGGGATCTACAACGCCGACGGCCTGGACTACGATGCGGTCATGGCCCATAAACGGAGCTCTGGGTCGGTGACCGGCTTCCCAGGCAGCAAGGCGATCAGCAACGAGGACCTGCTGGAACTGGACGTGACGGTGCTGATGCCGTCCGCGCTGGAGAGTGTGATCACCGAGCAGAACGCGGCCAAGATCAAGGGCAAGCTGATCGTCGAGTTGGCCAATGGCCCGACCAGCCCACAGGCGGACAAGATCCTGCACGAGGCCGGCGCGTACGTCATCCCCGACTTCCTGTGCAATGCTGGCGGGGTCACCGTCTCGTACTTCGAGATGGTGCAGAACGCCTACGACTACTACTGGACCGAGGAGCTGGTGCACGAGCGTCTGGACGCCAAGATGACTTCCGCCTTCCACGCGGTGCACAATGCGGCCCAGCAGCACAAGGTGCACAACCGACTGGCGGCCTATCTGGTGGCGGTGTCACGGGTGGCAGAGGCGGTCAAGCTGCGCGGTTGGGTAGGTTGATCCAGATCTACTGAGCCGTTAGCGGCAGCTGGCGTGCGATGACGAAGAGGGAAGTGCTTGTGCACCTCCCTCTTCTCTAGGGATGCCCCCAGCATCATCTTTTCTTCTCGCTTAGTTAAGAATCGTAGTCGCCGTAGGGGCTGTGGAAAAGTGGAGAGGCGACTGGAAGCAAGCCGTAGCACGGAGCGCTAGGGGAGTTGCGGGCTTCAACAACCACCTCGGGAAACTGGTGTGGAGAAACTAACGCTGCGATAGTGCGCAGGCCTTCGGCCGGCGCTTGACCGGTGGCCGTGGAAAACAGGCGGATTCATCCACCGCTGTCGGGCAGTTTCTCCACCGTTTGCCACGATTATCCACAGGCGCAAAGCGTCTTTTCCACAGGTGATGAGACAAGCGGGCTACGGCTGGCGTTGCCGGACCGGGAGCCGGGCCGAGGTGGAGCCACGGCGCGGTGCCACGGCAAACACCACTCCGAAGAGTACCGTGGCGACCAGCACGATCGCCGCACCGGATGCAATGCCCAGGTAGTAGGCCAGGTAGAAACCGACTGCTCCCGAGATCACTCCAATGACGCTGCTAGAGACCATCATGGTCGGCAGGCGGCGAGTGAGCAAGTAGGCCGCCGAGGTCGGCGTGACCAACATGGCCAACACCAGCACGACTCCAACCGCACTGTAGGAGATCACCACCACCACTGCCAGCAGTACCAGCATCAGGTTATTGAGCAGGGTTACCGGCAATCGCATGGTGGTGGCCAACAGTGGATCGAACGACAGCACCAGGAACTCCTTGAAGAGGCCGATCACGACCAGCACTACCAGCAGCCCGACCGCAGCGATCACGGCCACTTCGCCAGCGGAGAGCTGCAGCAAATCGCCGAACAGCACGTGTTCGAGCTCCTCGGTGTAGTCTGGCTGCATGGAGAAAAGCGCAACGCCCAGAGCGAATGCGGCAGCGAAGACCACCCCAATGGCGGTGTCCTCGCGCAGGATGGTGTGCTGACCAATCGCTCCGATGGCGAGGGCCGCGGCAATACCGACGAGCAGTGCGCCGAGGATCAATGGCCAGCCCAACAGTGAGGCGATCACGATCCCGGGCAGAATGATGTGCGCCAGGGCATCTCCCAGAAATGCCATGCCACGCAGCACGACGTAGGTGCCCAAGACCGGAATGACTGCGCCGATGACCAGCGCGGCCAACAGCCCGCGAGCCAACGCGGGATCGCTCAGCGGATCTGCCAGCCAGGTGATCACTGGTGCCACAATCAGTGTCCCTCGTGGTGGGTATCAGCCAGCAGAGTCGTGTGCTGGCCATCGGTTACGACGTGCAGGTGACCGCCATAAGCCTGACGCAAATTTTCGGGAGTCAACACCGCGGCTGGTTCCCCGTAGGCGATCAGCTGCCGGTTGAGCAACATCACTCGATCGAAATGAGATTGCGCAAAGTTGAGATCGTGGGTAGCCACCAGCACGCTGATCGAGTCGCGCCGCAGATCGTCCAAAATGGTCAACAGCGCTTCCTGTGATGGGATATCCAGCCCGGAGAACGGCTCGTCGAGCAGGATGATCTGAGCGCCTTGCACCACCGCCTGCGCCAGGAACACCCGCTGTCGCTGACCAGCCGATAGGTCGCCGAAGTGTCTGGAACGTCGATCGCGCAGCCGGACCGAGTCCAGCGCCCGATCCACGATCTGCCAATCTGCCGGCTTCGGCCGTCGCAGCAGCCCGATCTCTCGCACCCGCCCCATCATCACCACGTCGCTGACGCTGACCGGGAAGTCCAGATTGACTTGGCTCTGCTCCGGCACGTACCCAACGCACAGGTGCTGGCCGGCCTGGTGCCCGTGGATTTCAATCGAGCCGTGGCTGGGTTGCAGCACTCCGGCGATTACCCGAAACAGAGTGGACTTGCCGGCCCCGTTTGGTCCGACCACTGCCACTCGGTGACCGGGCTCGATGGTGAAATTGAGCTGTTCCAACGCGGTGGTTCCGTCGTAGCTGGCTGAAAGCGCTACGGCTCGGATCGGCAGGTTGTTGGGTGGATGCCCGTGGCCCATGGCTCCGATCATGAGGCGGGGGTCGCTGCTTGGCAGGCGGGGCACAGCCCGTGCAGTTCGAGCAGGTGCTCGTCCACCAGGAACCCGGTGGCTCGGGAGATTCGATTGACCAGCGGCCGCAAGTCTTCGGTTCCGGGAAATTCCACCGCCTGATGGCAGCTGCGGCACAGCAGATAGTGGCCGTGGGCCAGCTCGGTCCGGGCATACCCCAGGCAGCGTTGATCGGAGTGCACCCGCCGCACGAAGCCGAGCTCGAGCAGCAGCGCCAGCGTGCGATAGACCGTGACCAGCCCCAGGGGCCCCCAGAAGCGGCGGGCCTGCTGGTGGATCTGCTCCGGGCTCAGCCAGTCAGCGGCCTCAGTGAGGGTGCGGATCACCGCCTTGCGGGCGAGGGTTAGACGATATCCGGCCTGTTGGAGCTGGCCCCCAATTTCCCTGCTCTCCGGTTGCTTATTGAAAACAGTTTTCATTTAAGGGCATCATAAAGCGGGTTATCCGTGGCGTCAATGTCGATACAGCCCAAGGGACGTCGCTGGCCTGTGCCCGCAGGGGTGCGCTCAGTCCCTCAGGGACTTCGCTGCCGCTCAGTTGAACAGGTAAGGCTGTGCCGGCTCAGGAACCGCTTCCAGCGATTCGGCCTCGATGAGCGGGATCGGCTTGCCGTCCAGTTCTCCCAGCTGCACTGGGCCTTGTACCCGCACCCACTCATTGATCGGCAGCTGATCGCCCTGCGGCCAGGCGACGATCACCCCGATCGCGGCCGCGTCAGCTACGCAGCAAGTGAGGGTGAAGCGGGCCAGCAGGAACTGCCCGGAGGGCAGCCGCGGGTCGTGGTAGATGAAGCCGATCAGGTCGGCCGGCTGGTCCCGATAGATTGCAGCGTCCGAAGCCTGATTGAAAGCGCGCACCCAATCCAGTATGTTGCGGTCTGACGGTGAGAGTTCCAACTGGATCGGGGCGCTGGAGCTGGCCGCCCGCAGCGGCGCCACCGCCGATATGCCCTTGTTGTCGATGGCGCTGGCGCCCAACGGTCGGGCTGGGACCAGCACCCCCAGCAGCAGCGGGACTGCGAGCACCAGCAGCGTGAGTGAAGAGCGCTGGGCGTGGTCAGAATGATCGGCGCCGAAATCTACCGGCCCGTTCCGGGAGGAATATCCGTGGACATGAGCCGGCGTGCCCTGGATCTCGGCGCCGCCGGTTGGGGTCAGCTGCAATTGCGACAACAGACTGCGCGCCAGCCAGATCAGGCCAACCGCGCCGATCAGGGTGAGCGGCAGGAAGCGGGCGTTGATATACCAGAACACCGACCCATTGATGATCTTGTTGAGCAAGAACAATCCCAGCAACACCAGGATCAGCGATTGCAGCGAACGGTACAGTCGATCAGACATGTTCTCTCAACCCGGCAAGTACAGGTTCATCCCGACCGCGATCACCAGCATCAACGCTAACGGCAGCAATACCAGGTAGGCCACAGTGCGGCGGCGGAACACCGTCAGATACATCAGGGTGCTCTTGATGTCTACCATCGGCCCGTAGACCAGAAACGCCAGCATCGAACCCCGGGTGAAGCTGCCCACGAAAGCCAGCGCCACGAACGAGTCGACGGTGCTGCAGATTGACAGGACGAATGCCAGCGTGAGCATTACCAGCACCGACAGCAGGGGTCCGGCTCCGACCGCCAGCAAGCTAGACTGGGGTACAAAGGTCTGCAGCAGCGCCGCCAGGACCGAGCCCAGGACCAGGTAGCGCCCCATTTCGAAGAACTCGTCGGCGGCAATTGCCAGCGAGCGGTTAAGTTTGTGGCCGCGGTTGGGCTGCCCGCCGGTCGTGTGCCGGCCTCTGCCGGATGATTCGGCCTGGGCTGGAGACAGAGCCTGGACGGCGGGCGGCTGCGCGGTCGGCGGAACCGGAGCGGCCTTCCCGCTGCCGCCCTGAATTGGAGCCCAGGCCGAGTCGCGAAGCAGGCTTTGTGGGGCCGGCTCGACGGCAAAGATCAGCCCGGTGATCACCGCAATCAGCAGCGTCAGCCCGAAGCGCCAGGCCAACATCTGCCCCACACCAAAGGCGGAAGCGGTGCTGAACAGCACGATCGGATTGATCACCGGCGCCGCCAGCAAAAACGAAACTGCTACCGGCAATGGCAGCCCTTTCCGGAGCAACCGACGCGCCAAGGGCACGGTCCCGCACTCACAGACCGGAAATAGCAGGCCCATTCCGGCACCGGCCAGTACCCCACGCAACCGGCCGTGAGGCAGCCACCGCTGAAGCGTTTCCGGGGGCAGGTACGTCTCCACCAGGCCGGAGGCGACCGTCCCCAGCAGCAGGAACGGCGCGGCTTCAATGAAGATACCTAGAAAGACGGTGGTGAAGGTCGAGAGGCGGTCGCCGAGGCCGGCCCAGGTGAGCTCATGTGCGGCCCAGAGCAGCCCCAACCCGAGAAGCAACCCAATGCTAAAGAAGGCGATCGTGCCACGGCCCGCAGGCCGGCGTGATCCCATCGAACGGCGAGCCTACCATGTGGGTAAACCATGGTCAAGCGGGGGCAGTAGAATACACGCGGCCGTCGCTAGCATGGGGCAGGCCAAACCCGCACCATCAGACGGAGGAGCATGTGGTCAAAATCGAATCGTTCTTGTCCGCCCGGCTGTTCATGAGTCCTCAACGGGTCGGTGACCGGCTGTTCTTCATCAGCAACCTCTCCGGCCGGCTCAGCCTGTACGCCATGGACGTCGGCGGCAGTGTCCCGGAACCGCTCCTGCCTCCGGAACTCGCGCTGCAGAATCCCACTTTGCTGGACGGTTACTCGTTCTTCGTCTTTCCCGATCTGGAGCAGATCGTAGTTATGACCGACCAGGACGGCGACGAAAACTACCAGCCAATGTCGATCCCCATGAACGGTGGGTTTCCGGAGCCGACCTTTGGCGGTGCGTTCGCCGACTACCGGGTGTTCATGCTGAAGTGCGATCTCGGGGCCAACATGGCCTACTTCGGGGCCTCGTCCCGTAAGGAGCCGATGATTGAGTCGCATCAGGGCAATTTGGCGAGCGGCCAGCTGGTCAAACTCGGCGAGAGTGCCTACGGCCGCTGGCCGATCGGAACCAACAAGCAACACACCAAGGCAGTTCTGATGGAAACCTACACTCTCGGCGACCACGTTGTCTATCTTTGGGAGCGGGGAGTTGAAGGCAACCGGCTGTTGTATGGAAAGCCACTTGACCAGCGCAGCCCAGGCGAACAGGTGCCGCTGAACACCATCAGCGAATGCGAATTCGTGGATGGCGATCAAGCCGTGCTGATCTTCACCAGCCTGTTTGAAGACGATTACGGGCTCGGCTTCCTACCGCTGGACGGCTCCTCCGATCCGCAGCCGGTCAAGGTCAGCGGGCTGACGCACCGCGGCCAGGGTGAGCTCGGTGACCACGAGCGGGCGTTTGAGCATCTGCACGATGACCGTTACCTGCTGCGCTACAACATCGACGGAGCCTCCTGGGGTTACGAGTGCGCCTTCGAGCGGGGCGCAATGGAGATGAAGGTCGTCCGGACCTTGTGGGGCCAAGATGAACTAGCAAGCGGTGTGGTGCAGGCGGTCCAGCACGATCGAGGATCGGAGAGCTTCGCGCTGGCGTTCTCAAGCGCTACCACGCCGACTCAGCTCTACACGATTGATGCGGACGGCGAGCCGCGACGGCAGACCAACGAGCGGGTGCTCGGAATCCCGCCCAGCTGGATGTCGCCTGGCGAGGACGCCTCCTACGATTCATTTGATGGTCTGCGGATCTCGGCCAGACTGTACATGCCGGCCGCCGAGCTGAACTTCGAGGGTGCTCGACCGGTGGTGTACTACCTGCATGGTGGCCCCCAGAGCCAGGAGCGACCGGACTTCACCTGGTTTTCGATGCCGCTGATCCAGTACCTGACCATGCATGGCTTTGCGGTCTTCGTGCCGAACGTGCGTGGCAGCACCGGTTACGGCCTGTCCTACACCAAGCGGGTCGACCTGGATTGGGGCGGCGAGGACCGGCTGGACCACGTGCACGCCATGCAGATCCTGGCCGACGACCCGCGCCTGGACACTGCCCGCACTTGTCTGGTCGGGCGTTCGTACGGGGGCTACATGACGTTGACGCTGGCCGGCAGGCACCCCGAGCTGTGGGCGGCGGCGGTGGATATGTTCGGCCCATACGACCTGGTCACCTTCTCCGAGCGCATTCCACCCACCTGGAAACCGTATTTCAAGCTGGTGATCGGTGACCCCGAGACCGAAGATGGGCTGGCCTTGTTGAACGAGCGCTCGCCCAAGACCTACCTGCACCAATTGGCCTGCCCGATGCTGGTGATTCAGGGCGCCAACGACCCGCGGGTGGTCGCGCAGGAGTCGCGCGATCTGGTGAGCGAGTTGCAGGCACAAGGCAAAAACATCGACATCCTGGTGTTTGAGGACGAGGGGCACGATGTACTGAAGTTCGAAAACCGGGTCCGCTGCTACAACGCCATCACCGAGTTTTTCGAGCGGCAGACCCAGGGTGATAGAATGCCCGCACAAGCGGGCGCGTCGGATCGTCAAAGGAGTCCAGCGTGAGCGACCTCGTCACGGCCGACCGGCCAATCACCGAAGAAGCTGATTTCCTTCAGATTCAATCCATCGACCATCTGCATTTCTGGGTCGGAAACGCCAAGCAGGCCATGTACTACTGGTGGAAAGGTTTCGGTTTCAAACCGGTGGCTTATTCCGGACTGGAGACCGGCAATCGCCGCTCCGCCTCCTACGTGCTGGAGTCAGGCAAGATCCGGTTTGTAGTAACTGCCGCCTATGCCCCGACCGACGAGATCGCCGCTCACCAGATGCTGCATGGGGATGGCGTCAAGCATGTTGCGCTCGGAGTGGAGGACGTCGAGCAGGCCTATCGCGCCACAACCGAGCGTGGAGCGGTGGGCGTCTGGGGGCCCACCGAGACCCGTGACGACAATGGAATCTTGCGCACCGCCGCCATCCACACCTACGGCGAGGTGCTGCACGTCTTTGTCGACCGGGCCGATTACAGCGGTCCGTTCGCTCCGGGATTCGTGGCACTGGACCGTCCGGCCGAGTCTGCCGGCCTGGCATCGATCGATCACGTGGTGGGCAACGTACAGTTGGGGAAGATGGACGAGTGGGTGAACTTCTACCATCGGGTGATGGGCTTTCGCCAGCTACAGCACTTCGACGATCAAGACATCGGCACCGAGTACTCGGCCCTGATGTCCAAAGTGATGTCGGACGGCACCGGACGGATCAAATTCCCGATCAACGAGCCGGCCGAAGGCAAGCGCAAGAGCCAGATCGAGGAATACCTGGACTACTACTTGAGCCCCGGCGTACAGCACATCGCCATGGCCACCGGGGACATCCTCAGCACGATAGAAACCTTGCGCTCGCAGGGGATCGAGTTTCTGCGGGTTCCGAACGAATACTACGACATCATGTCGGAGCGGGTGGGGGACATCGACGAGCCGTGGGAGGCGATAGCCAAGCTCGGAATCCTGGTTGACCGGGACGACGAGGGCTATCTGCTCCAGATTTTCTCCCGCCCGATCCAGGATCGCCCGACCTCCTTTATCGAGGTCATACAGCGCCATGGCAGCCGCGGCTTCGGCAAAGGGAATTTCAAGGCGCTGTTTGAAGCCCTGGA
>CAZGCX010000007.1:13804-24755 GCA_964524585.1 uncultured Anaerolineaceae bacterium | reverse complement strand
GATCAATTCTGGCAAGGTGCGGGATCCGGAGCGTCAAGCAGACTTCCTGCGCCGCGCCGCAGAGGACGCGAATCGGATCTACCAGCTGATCAGCGAGCTGATGGATGCGGCGCGGATAGAAGTCGGCGAGCAGGGGTTGCAATCTGAGCCGGTGCGGGCAGCGGAGCTCGTGGCACGAATTGTGGAAGCCAGGAAGGAGCTTGCGACGGGATCCGGTGTCGAGCTGGCGCTGGAGCCCGTCTCCGCGGAGGTTGTCATCCAGGCCGATCGGCGGCGCCTCGGTGCGGCGATCGATGCGGTACTGCACAACGCCATTCGATACTCGCCTTCCGGATCCCAAGTTCAGCTCCGCGTTACCCAGACGGACCGTCAGGTCGAGTTCGAGATTCGTGACCAGGGGCCAGGCATCCCACCCGCGGATCTGCAAGCTCTGACCGGAGCCTCGAGCTTGCGAGGGCAGCACGGCAGCGGATCGTTAAGGGCATCTTCCGGTCCAGGATTAGGGTTGTACCTGGCCAACAACATCGTCCGAGCCCACGGCGGCCAGCTGGAGATCCACAGCCGCGTCGGCCAGGGGACAACCGTGTTCTTGAGATTGCCTTCGTGAAGCCGCCCACAGGCACATCGATCGTAGATTCGATGGGCCTGCCAGTCGGACGCCGACGCCGCGACATTGCGGGGGCCGTCTGTCAGACGGCAGCCCTGGGGCTGATCGTTTCCGGTGGGCTGGCGGTCGCTGGCTGGACCGGGGTGGCCCCCGGGCTCAGGCAGGGACCGCTCCCCTTCTGGTCAATGCACTATAGCGCTGGGCTGGCCTTCGTGGCTACCGGATCCGGGCTGTTTCTGCTTCAGCACGGTCGCCAGCGTTGGGCGGTGCTGGCCGGAGTCATCGTTGCCGTGCTTGGCGCGCTGGCGCTGGCGCAGACGATCGGCGGCTTCGATCTGGGGGTCCACTCGTTGCTGAGCAACTCGGCCCCGGATCCGGCGCTGCCGAGCCAAATGGCGCCCAATGCGGCGCTCTGCTTCTTGTTGAGCGGGATCTACCTAGTGGCGGCTTCGGTTGGATCGCCGTCGAGAATGCGATCCCCGGTTCTGGGATTGGTCTCGTCGGTTGTGCTTGGAGTTGCCGCGATGGCCATCATCGGCTATTTGGGTGGTGTCGAAGAAGCCTATGTGTGGCAAGGAGTGGCCGGGATGTCGCCCTTGGCCGCGGTCGACTTCGCGCTGCTCTCGACCAGCTATCTGCTTCTGGCTGTGCAGCAGGGTAGGCGTGGTGGCCTGCCGGATTGGTCTCCCCTGGCAAGCGGGGCGCTCCTGCTCATTCTTGGTTTCGGCCTGTGGCTGGCACTGAACTCCCGAGAGGAGGGGCAGGTCCGCGGCCTCATCAACGGCCGAACCAGATTTGTGGCGGACGAAATCGAGAGCCTGATGGAGGCGCGAGCCAGCGCCCTGGGTCGGATGGCGGCTCGCTGGGAGATGAGCGGCGGGACTCCGCGAAATGAATGGGAGGCTGATGCCTACAACTACGTGATCTCCGAGCCGGGATTCGAATTTCTCCTATGGGCCGACCGAGGGGCGACCGTGCGCTGGGTGATTCCTTCCGGTGCGGACCTGGGTGCGATCGATCGCGATCTCCGGAGCGATCCCTACGCCCTGGCGGCGCTCGATCGCGCGACCTCCATCGGCGAGAACGCGCTGACCGAGCCGCTGGAGTTGCAAGACGGTGACCTCGGGTTCCTGCTATTGGTACCTGTCACGGTTGACGACGAGTTCGATGGTCTGCTGATTGGGGTGATCAACGCAGAAGGCTTGCTCGGCAGCCTGCTTCCCAGTGAAAGCATGGACGATGTCTCGATTGCCATCTTCGATGAGGACGGCCATCAATTGCTTGGTCCAAGTCTGGCAGGCGCCCTGTACGACCGCTATCGCAATGTTGTGGATCTACAGCTGCTCAACGAGTCCTGGCGGCTGGAAGTGTGGCCCAAAGAACTGTTGCTGGATGCAGCCACTACTGCCATCCCGGAGATCACGCTGGCGATGGGTGCGGTCGTGGCGATCCTGCTCGCGTTGACGTTCTTGTTTGCGCAGCGCAGCCGGCTTCGCGCCGAGGAACTGGAACAAACGGTTGATTCGCGCACGGTCGAGCTTCAGGAAAGCATCGACGCGCTGGCCGAGTCCGAGCGGAGGTATTCACAGCTCTATGAGTTCGCCCCCGACATGTTCGTGTCGATCGATCCAGCCTACGCGACGATCGTACGGTGCAATCAGACCCTGGCAGACACCATCGGTGTGGCCAGAGAAGAAATCGTCGGGCGCCCGATTACTGCCCTGTATCACCCGGACTGCCACGCTGCGGTCATACACGCGTTTGGTCAATTCCTGGAATTCGGCGAAGTTCAGGACACGGCGCTCAAACTGCTGCACCGCGACGGAAGCACCACCGAGGTGCTGGTCAATGATTCCGCCATCCGCGATCCACAAGGCAAGATCCTGTTCTGCAGCTCGGTGATTCGCGATGTCACCGCGCTGAAGACCGCCGAGCACGAGCGGGACCGCCTGCTGCAAGCCGAGCGAGAGCAGCGGCAGATTTCGGAAACACTGGCCAGGGTCGCACTTGCCCTCAGCGCCACTCTGGAGCTGGAAAGCCTGGTGGAACTGATCTGCAAGGAGAGCGTTTCGCTGTTTGACACCGGTTCGGCGTTCGTCTGGCTGGTGGAAGACCAGCAGCTGGTTGGGCGGGCCGGCTACGGCCTTGGTCGTGAAAACTTTATTGGCACCACGGTCCCGATCGACGACCCCGACACACTCGGGGCGCGGGTGATACGCGATCGGCGACCGATCTTTGTCAATCACGCACAGACTCTGGGAGGCGCGAACCCGGAGCTGGTCAAGCTGTTTCATGTGCAATCGATCCTCGGCGTGCCGCTGCTAAAGGGCCTCCGCCCCATCGGTGCCTTGATGATCTTGGATACCGAAGACCCCGAGCGATTCGGCTCGGATGATCTGGCCATGGCTTCAGTGCTGGGCAGCCATGTGGCGGTGGCGGTGGAGAACGCCAGGCTGTACGAACAGGAACGGGCGCTGGCGCAGATGAAAGACGACTTTATCGCTCATGTCTCACATGAGTTGCGGACGCCGCTGCACACCCTGCGCGGATTCATTCAACTGTTGCGGTCCGGAAAGGTGGCCGAACCAGAAGTCCAGCAGGACTTCTTGGCCCGCGCCGCCCACGACGCGGACCGCCTGACCGAACAAGTCAGCGAGCTGTTGGAGGCGGCGCAAATCGACGCCAACGGATTGCGCCTGGACTACGAGCTAGTCGATGTCGGAATAGTTGTTCAGCAGACGCTCGACTCGGTCAAGATCATTGCCGACGACCGAGGGGTAGAGCTGCAGAATCTCGTGCCACCACAGGGTATGGTGATCCAATCTGAAGAACGCCGCCTGCGGCAAGTGGTGCGCAACCTGGTCGAGAATGCCGTTCAGTTCTCGGAAGCCGGATCATCGGTAGTGGTGGACGCCGCCAATGGGGCCGGCGAGCTGCGGCTGACGGTGCGCGACCATGGCCCAGGAATTCCGCCACAGGCGCTCGACAAGCTGTTTGATCGGTTCTATCAGTTAGAAAACCCGGCGCGTCGCGAGCGGGGAGGAGTCGGACTCGGGCTGTACATCACACGCATGATCGTCGAGGCCCACGGCGGGCGAATTGAAGTCGAGAGCGCCGTGGGCAAAGGAAGCACATTTCAAGCCATACTGCCGCGGGTTTCGATGCTCGCGGTGGAGGACGGAAAACGATGATGGCAAAGGTTTTGATTGTGGATGACGATGCCAACTCGGTCGCCCTGTTGGCCTACACGTTGGGGTTGCAGGGCTTCGAGGTCGCTCAGGCAGAGGATGGCGGCTCGGCACTCGCGCTGATCGAGCAGGAAGCGCCAGACCTGGTGGTGCTGGATGTGATGTTGCCCGATCTATCCGGTGTGGAAGTCTGCCGGCGCATTCGGGATGAGCTGCAGCTCCCGAACCTAAAGGTCATCATGCTGAGTGCCAAGGCCGACCTGATCGACCAAGACCGCGGATTGGAAGCTGGCGCAGACGCCTACCTGACCAAACCGGCCGAGCCAGATCTGGTCATACGGACCGTGCAGGAAGCGCTCGCAATCGACCCACATTAGCCCCACGATTCGGCCGCTGATCTCACCGTGCACGCGCTGGTCAAGGGCGCTGAGCGGGCATCTCCGGCCGGGCAGACCCGGTCACTAGTACCAGAGGCAGATAGAACTGAAGGAGGGGTAGGAACCTGCCCCTCAATCGGGATACAATAGCCGGCAATTCGGAATGTGCCGCCGTCCGGGCGGTGCTCCGCCGGGAGTGCAAACTGGCTCGCATCCTGATCGTGGATGACAACCGCGCCATGGTCGAAGCGTTGACCATCGTGGTCAGCTCGCGTGGCCACGACGCGATGGTCGCTTACAGTGGCGAGGAAGCGCTGGACGTGGTCGAGGCAGAGCATCCCGACGTCGTGCTGCTGGACCTCAAAATGCCTGGCATCGACGGGTTTGAGACGCTGGGGCGGCTGCGTGGGCTGCCGTACGGCAAGGAGCTGCCGGTCCTGATCATTACTGCCACGGATGAAGACGATCTGGAGAGCCGCATGGAGGAGTTGGGCGGCAACGGACTGCTGCGCAAGCCGGTCGATGTCAATCACTTGGTGGACCAGATCGCGCTGCACACCGCAGGAGCGCCGACCCAGGCCTGACCGCGGTCCAAACCGCAATCCGATCGGCAATCAGCCGCGCCTCATCCGGCGCGGTCTTTCGTTAATCACGGCACCGCGCCGCACGGCGCCAGCTCCGCTCCTTGCTGAGCGGCACCGGCTCCTCCTGCCACATTGGCCGCACGGCGTGTTTTCGGCGGCGACTGCTCCACAAGTTGCGCCGGTTCCGGCCGCCGAGATCGCTCTTGCAGCGGCCCCGCAGGGCAGAATCGACTTCCAAGGTGGGTGAAGCTATAATTGGTGGACTGGGCCCCGCGGCTGCGGGGACCGTTTGTGATTTGACATAAGGAGCGATTCGGCAGATGGATATTGGTACCGTGCGCCAGGTAGACATCGACCAGCAGATGCGAGGTGCGTATCTCGATTACGCCATGAGTGTGATCGTTTCCCGCGCCCTGCCGGATGCCAACGATGGTCTCAAACCGGTGCAGCGGCGCATCCTGTACGCGATGCGCGAGATGGGGATCCGCTGGAACTCGTCCTACCGGAAGTCGGCTCGTATCGTCGGCGAAGTCATGGGCAAATTCCACCCTCACGGCGATGCTCCGGTATACGAGGCCATGGCTCGCATGGCGCAACAGTTCTCGATGCGCTTTTTGCTGGTGGACGGACATGGAAACTTCGGCTCGATCGACGGGGATCCTCCGGCGGCAATGCGCTACACCGAAGCTCGTCTGGGACGCATGGCCGAAGAGCTGCTGGTCGATATCGACCTGGACACGGTCGATTTCGCCGACAACTTTGACGGCTCGCTGCAGGAGCCCAATGTGCTCCCGGCGCGGCTGCCCAACTTGCTGCTGAACGGCGCCTCTGGCATTGCGGTTGGAATGGCAACCAACATCCCGCCCCACAACCTGGGGGAGCTGGCCGATGCCATCACGTTCATGGTCGACAAGTACGACAAGCTGGACGACGTCACGGTCGACGAGTTGATGAAGTACGTGCAGGGCCCGGACTTCCCGACCGGAGGCATGATCGTTGGCCAGGAGGGGATTGTCCAGGCTTACAGCACGGGCAAGGGACGCATCGTGGTGCGCGGCATCGCCAACATCGAGGAGATGCGCGGCAACCGGCACCGCATCGTGGTGACAGAGATTCCATTTCAGGTCAACAAGACCACCCTGATTGAGCGGATCGCAGAGCTGGTCCGCAGCGGCAGGTTGGACGGCATCTCCGATCTGCGAGACGAGTCGGACCGCCGCGGCCTCAGCGTGGTGCTGGAGCTCAAGCGCGGTGCGCAGCCGAAGGCCGTGCTCAATCAGCTGTTCAAGTACACCCAGCTCCAAACCACTTTTGGCGTGCAGCTGCTGGCTTTGGTAAACGGCGAGCCGCGACTGCTGTCGCTCAAGCGAGCCCTGCACACCTACATCGACCACCGGGTGACCGTGATCACCCGACGGACCAAGCACGAACTTGAGCAGGCCAGGGCAAGAGCTCACATTCTCGACGGGTTGTTGATCGCGCTGGCCAATCTGGACGACGTCATCGACACCATCAAGAAGTCTGCTGACGCCGACAAGGCCAAGACCCGTCTGATGAAGCGCTTCAAGCTCTCCGAAATTCAGGCCCAGGCGATCCTGGACATGCAGCTGCGCCGGCTGGCCGCGCTGGAGCGCAAGAAGATCGAACAGGAAGCGAAAGAGATCAAGCAGCGGATCGAGAATCTGGAGGACCTGCTGGGAGATCGGAAGAAGATCCTGAGCCTGATCAAGGACGACTTGAAGGAAGTGGTCAAGGACTACGGCGACCTGCGTCGCACGCGGATCGCGCCCGACGCCAGCGAAGAGTTCAGCGAGGCCGACTTGGTTCCGGATGAGCGGGTGCTGATCAGCATTACCGACCGCGGCTACGTCAAGCGAGTCCCGGCGAAAACCTACCGCCGCCAGGGCCGCGGCGGCCGCGGCATCAAGGGCCACGGGACCAAGGGCGAGGACGAGGTCGATATGCTGCTTCCCTCCGGTTCGCTCGACACCGTGTTGTTCTTCTCCGACCGCGGCAAGGTCTACTCCGAGAAGGCCTACCAAATCCCGGACGCCGGCCGCACGGCCCGCGGCATCCCAATGGTTAATATCCTCAACCTGGAGCCAGGGGAGGTGATCACCGCCGCGGTGCCGGTGCCGGATTTCGAGGCGGCCAGCTACTGCACCATGGCCACCCGCAACGGCAAGATCAAGCGGGTCAAGCTCTCGGAATTCGCCGCGGTTCGGCCTTCGGGGCTGATCGCCATTTCACTTGCCAAGGGCGACGTGCTGGGCTGGGTACGGACCACCAGTGGGGAGGACGACTTGATCCTGGTGACCGCATTCGGGCAGGCGCTGCGCTACAGTGAAGAGTCGGTACGAGCTATGGGTCGCCCGGCGGCCGGTGTCAAAGCGATTTCACTGCGCAAGGGCGACGTGGTCACCGGGATGGACGTCGTTGATCCCAGGCTCGATTTGCTGGTCGTGATGCAGAACGGATACGGCAAGCGCACGCCGCTCAAGGAGTATCCCAGCAAGGGTCGGGGGACAATGGGCGTGCTGACTCTCAGTCGAGCCAAGTTTGAGGAGACCGGACCGGTGGCAGCCGCCCGGGTGGTCGATCAGCGGGACGACTTGACGATCATCTCCACCGGGGGCCTGGTGCTGCGCACCAAGGTCAAGCAAATCAAGCGCGCTGGCCGGGCGACCATGGGAGTGCGTGTGATCAATCTCAAAGAGGGGGAAACGGTGGCCTCGGTGGCCCGTATTTCGGTCAAGGACCTGGAAAAGGTCGGGGTACAGGCCTAAATCGTCAGCCGGTTGCCGGCCCAGCCGGCCGGCTCCACCGTCAATTCTGTTCCGAGCAACCGAATACCGGCCGCCTGCAGGGCGGCCGGATCTCCACTGGTCAAGTAGCGATGGCTCTCAACCGTGCCCTCCGCCGCCAGGTCCCGTTCACGCAACAAGCGAGCCACCTGCCGGGCGATGGCTGGCGCGGGGTCGATGACCTGCACCGAGGGCCCCATGATCTGCTCCAGCAGCGGGATGGTGAAGGCGTAGTGCGTGCAACCGAGGACCAGCGTATCGACTCCCTGATCTTGCAGATCCTTCAGGTGCGAACTCAGGATGCGGTGACTCTCCTCTGAGTTGGCCATTCCAGTCTCGATCTGCTCCACCAGGCCGGGCAAGACCAGCTCGACCACCTCCAAATCTGCCCCAAAGCGCTCTACCACCGAGGCGAACAGCTCGCCGCGAAATGTAGTCGGTGTGGCCAGCACCGCGACTTTGCGTGACTGCGACAGCTCCGCGGCCGGCTTGACCGCCGGCTCCATACCCACAAAGGGAACTTGAGCGAAGTGCCCGCGCAGCTCGTGAAGCGCGGCTGCGGAGGCCGTGTTGCATGCGACCACGATCATCTTGCATCCCTGCTCCAGCAGGGCGCGCGAGATCTCGAGCGCCAGCCCTCGGACCTCTGCCAAAGACCTTGATCCATAGGGCACGTGTGCCTGGTCCGCGAAGTATAGGGTGGATTCCGCTGGAGACTGCAAGAGGATTTGTCGCAGGATAGACAGGCCGCCAACGCCGGAGTCGAAGACGCCGATCGGGGCTGTGGTGGAGTTCATGTTTTGGGTTTCGGGCGGAACAACGGACGGCAGCCGACCCGCTTGACGGATCGCGCGCGATCTGGTCGGGGCGTTATTCGCGTTTCTCGGTCAGGCGGGCGCGCTTGCCCTTGCGGTCACGAAGGTAGTAGAGCTGCGCACGCCGCACGTGGGCCCGGCGCCGAACCTCGACCCGCTCGATGCGCGGCGACCGAACCAGGAAGGTGCGCTCGACGCCGATTCCGTGCGAAGCGATGCGGCGCACGGTGAAGTTGGCGTCATTGCCTCCTTTGCGCATGCGGATGACGGTGCCGCGAAACTCCTGAATGCGCTCCCGATCGCCTTCACGGATCTTGACGTGAACGCTCACCGAGTCCCCGGGCAGCAGCTCGGGGATGGCTTCGTTGGTGGGTGCCTGGACGGTTTTGATCAAGTCTGACATGTCGGTTTACAGCAGGCCCGCCGCCCTGTCATGCAGGCGGCGCGGCGCAAAAGTATACCATGCCGTCGGTCAGCGGCGGTCGTCACGCAGCAGCGGCAGCGCCAGAGCGATCGCGGCCACGGTCTTGGCGTCTCGAATGACGCCGCTGTGCAGCTGCTGCATGACCTCTTCCAACCCCAGCTGGACAATCTCCAGGAACTCGTCCTGATCGCGCGGCAGGGGATCTGGCCGGAGCTCGCTGGCCAGATAGACCTGCATGTGTTCGCTGGAGTAGCCGGGAGCCAGGAACAGTTCCCCAATCATCCGTAGGTTGCCTGCGCTCATCCCGATCTCCTCCCGGCACTCGCGCCGGGCAGTTTCCTCGGGCGGTTCTCCGGGCTCCAGCGTGCCCGCTGGCAACTCGAGCAGCTCGGTGCGCACCGCGTGCCGGTATTGACGTACGAACCAGATGCGTTGCTGTTGGTCCACCGGAACCAGCGTGACCGCTCCGGCGTGCACCAGGTAGTCAAACCGCATTTGCTCCCCCGACGGGAGCCGCAGCTGGTCCACCTTGATGTCAAAGATCTTTCCGCTGAATGCCACAGTGGAAGAGATCAGTTCGAATTCCACGCCCAACTCCTTTGCTTGGTCCTTGCCGGGACAGCAACAGGGCGGCCATTTCGGCCGCCCTGATTTCAACTGCCTGGGATTGACCCTACGGAATGATCAGCTCCAGCCCTGGGTAGATCAGGCCAGGGTTGGTCAGGTTGTTGGCATCGATGATGGCCTGCGGATCCACGCCGTATAGGCGTGCGATCGACCAGATCCACTCACCCTGCTGCACCACGTGCACCGTGCCACCGCTGGCGGTCGTGGCCCTTGCGGTCGGGGCTGGGCCACTGCTAGGTGGGATCTTGAGCACCATGCCAATCTGCAGCTGGCTGGCGGCGGTCAAGTCGTTGAGGTCCACAATGTCCTGCGCATCGACCCCAAACTGCTCAGCGATGCTGAAAATCCAGTCGCCGGCCTGCACCGTATACTCCACGTATTCGGCCGACGCCTCAGTGGGTTGCGATGTCGGCGGTTGTTCGGAGGCTACGACCACTGGGGTCGAGGTGGCTTGCGGTGCTTCAGTGGCGACCTCGGTCGGCAGCACCACGCCTTCGCCTCCTCCTGCTTGTGCGGTCTGGGTCAACAAGGCGGAGCGGACTGCCTCCATCGTGGCTTGTTGGCTGTCCTGTGGTCCCACTGCTTCCTCTTCTCCTGGGGGTGGGGTGGAGGCCGAGCGCGTACAGGCTGCGGCAAGCGCAAACAGCGCTAAGGGGAGCAGGATGCGGAATCGCGGCATATTCATCAGTTCCTCCTGCGAGGTTTCCTCCGGCCGGTCTCGTCGGAACAGGCGGGCATCCTAGCATAAGGGGGTGGCATGTGCAAGCGAAGTTGCAGGAGCCTGCAAGTTTCATTCCGGGAGCGTCTGGAAGGGGTGGAACGCTGGTCCCAGCGAGGGATTGGCCAGTCAAACCGTAAAAGAAACGGCCGCCATTTGGCGGCCGTTGGTGTCGTAGGGTGGGAGGCTGGGCTTAGTGAAGCTGTGGGCGGAATTTATAGCCGTAGACCAACATCCCGCGCTCCCCGTCGGAACCCAGTTTGCGGGTCACCATCTCGACCGGCATGCCGATCTCGACCTGGCGCTCGCCCAAGTCAGTGAGCTGGGCGGTAACCAGCGGACCCTCATCCAGCTTGACGATCGCGACCGGGTACGGTGCATCTTCGGTGTGGCCGGCGGGAGCGTGGTAGACGGTCGTAAACGAGTAAACCTCACCGTGGCCGCTGAATTTGAAGAGTTCATGCGCCGGTTGGCCGCAATCTGGACAGACGTCTCGAGGTGGGAAGATCTTGTGCTCACAATTCGGGCACACTTCTCCCACCAGGGAATAGCGTTGTTGATTGAGTCTCCAGTTGCGTGATGGTTCCATTCAGGCCTCCCGGCTACTTTAGGCGCGGTCCGCTATCAGAAACTCTCAACTCAGCCGCCGTAGCAGCTGGCTGGCTGCGGTCGCACCGGCGCCGCCCAGGCACTGGGTGAGGGCGACGGTCGCCTGTGCGACCTGGTTCTCGCCGGCACGCTCCTGAAGCTGCAAGGTCGCCTCTGCCACCTGATACACCCCGGTCGCGGCGCCGCTGTCGCCGCGCG
>CAZGCX010000007.1:0-13794 GCA_964524585.1 uncultured Anaerolineaceae bacterium | reverse complement strand
CAACAGGAGCAAATCAATATCCGATTCCGGGTCGCTGTCGCCGCGCGCCTTTGAACCGCCGAAGGTCGTGATCGGGATCCGGCCGGTCAGCGAGATGGCGCCGTTCTGTGCCAACTGCCAGCCCGCTCCACGCTCGGCAAAGCCAGCAGCCTCCAAAGAGAGGGCAGCATAGATCGAGAAGCGATCATGCAACTCAAATAGCTGTATCTCGTCCAGGCTCAATCCGGATTGCAAGAGGGCACGGCGGACGGATTCGCGTGCGGCGGTCAGGATCAACGGGTCCGGCTGATCATGCAGCGCCAGAGCTCCGGTGCTGACGGCTGAGCCGCAGATTTCGATCATCGGATGGGATCCATTCGCGCTGGTGAGATCGGAGCGGGTCAGGATGAGCGCCGCCGCACCGTCGGCCATCGGCGCCGCATCGTACGTGTTGAGTGGGTCGCTGACGACCGCGGCTCGAGAGTACTGTTCGGGCTGGATCGACCGGCGGAACATCGCATTGGGGTTGGTCACCGCGTTGCGGTGAGCGGTGAGGCTAAAACCGGCCAGCGCATCGGCGGGGGCATGGGTCTCGTGTAGGTAGCGGCGCATCAGCAGCGCCGCTTGGGCGCTGGCGGTGACGCCTTGGGCGGCCTCATAGTCGGCGTCGCTACCGGTGGCCAGGGCGCGTTCGACGCTGCTGCTGGGTTGGTCGGTGACCTTCTCGACCCCCAGCACCATCGCCACCTCGGCCGCGCCGGCCGCGATCGCCAGAACTGCCTGTCGGATTGCCACCCCGCCGGAAGCGCCGGCCGCCTCGATGCTGGCGGCCTCTGCGCCGCGCAATCCAGCAAAATCGGCCATCAGCGCCCCCAGGTGCGACTGGCCCGAGAGGGCGGGCGCCATTGAATTGGCAACATACAACATCTGCGGCCGCAGCCCTCCGGCATCGGCCATGGCGGCCTGGATGGCTTCCATACCGAGATGCCGCAGCGACAGCTCCCAGTGTTCCCCGACCGGCGTCATGCCGACCCCAGCGATCACGACTCTGGGTTCAGCCATGCGTCCAACTCCGCTGAGAGCCGGCTTGTGCCGGTCCGGATCCACGGCGCCCCGCCGTCACGCCATCACCCGCAGTCCGCTCAACGGTGAGGCTATCATTCACGCGGCCCGCCTTCACTTCATCACCAATTTGCCGCGCAGGCGAGCGTAGGTCGCATAGTCAATCTCAGTTCGACGGTTTACATAACTGAGGGTGGGGAGCGCCGATTGGCGCCGACCTGGAAGCTGCTCGGTGGCCTGCAGGCTGAAGGCATCCGAGCCGGCGCCCGAACCATAGGACACCATCAGGATCCGATCGCCAGGCTGCGCTTCATCCAGAATAGCGGTCAGCCCAACCAACGCCGATCCGGCGTAGGTGTTGCCGATCCGCGGGACCAGCAGTCCGGCAGCGATTTGCTCGGAGTCGAAACCCAGCATCTTGGCTACCCGCGTTGGGAACTTGGTATTGGGTTGGTGGAATACCACGTATCGAAAATCACTCGGCTGCGTACCGGTGGTCTCCATCAATGCGGTGGCGGCCGCCGTGATGTGGCTGAAGTAGGCTGGTTCGCCGGTGAATCGCTCGCCGTGCTCCGGATAGGTCTCATTGGCCCGCCGCCAGAAGTCAGGCGTGTCAGTGGTGTACGAATACGAACCATCGATGGTGCAGACCGAGCTCTCGGCCGGACCGATGATGTAGGCCGCGCCGCCGGCGCCGGCCGTGTACTCCAACGCGTCGCCCGGCCGCCCTTGGGCGGTGTCCATTCCAATCGCCATGGCGTAATCCGCCATACCGGAGCCGATGAAGCCGATGGCGGCCTGCATCGCTTCGGTGCCGGCCTTGCAGGCAAATTCCCAGTCTGCGGCCTGGGTGTGGGGGGTGGCGCCGATCGCCTCCGCCACCACCGTCGAGGTGGGCTTGACGGCATAGGGATGAGACTCAGACCCGACCCAAACCGCGCGGATCTGGGTGGGTTCGATGCTCGAGCGGGCCAGCGCATTGCGGGCGGCCTCGATCGACATAGTGATCACATCCTCATCCAGCCCGGGCACCGCCTTTTCGTCGATGGGCAGTGCTCCCGTGCCATCGGTCCAAACGCGGGCCACCTCGCGCGCCGGCAGCCGGTAGCGTGGAATGTAGGCCCCGTAGCCGGCAATTCCGGTCGGACGGACGGGCCGCATCAATCTCTGATCAGTCATCGGCGGAACCATAGGTCAGCCATGATTGGCTTGCTCCAATAGTGCTTCGGCTCGCTCAAGCGTGATCGGTCCCTGCTCGACCATCGCCCGCGCGATTTGCTCGATCACTTCTCCATGTGCTCCGGCCGCCATTGCCATCTGTCGGGCATGCAAGCCCATGTGGCCGCGCTGGATCCCCTCAGTGGCCAACGCACGCAGCGCGGCCAGATTCTGCGCCAGCCCGACCGCGGCAACCACCTCGGCCAGCTCGGTGGCGCGTTCGATCTCCATGAGCTGCAGGTTCTGCTTCGCCATCGGATGCACCCGGGTGGCGCCGCCGACCGTGCCGATAGCCAGCGGCAGCTCCAGTTGGCCGACCAGCTGCCCGGCGCCGTCGGAGCTCCACCGGCTGAGCGGGCCGTATCGGCCAGCGTGGGCGGCATAGGCATGCGCCCCGGCTTCGACTGCTCGCCAATCGTTCCCGGTGGCAATTACGACCGCGTCAATCCCGTTCATGATTCCCTTGTTGTGCGTGGCCGCCCGGTAGGGATCCACCGCTGCGAATGCCCAGGCTTCGACGATTCCATCTCGCACCTGCTCGCCAGAATACTCGTCGAACGCTAGCAGCTCGGGTGGGATGGAACAGCTGGCCCGGGCCAGCCGGCGGTCCGCCAGGTTGCTCAGGATGCGCAGATGAACCCGCCCACCGGTGATCGACTCGATCTCGGGCGTGATCCCTTCCAACATGCTGTTGACCGAGTTGGCTCCCATGGCGTCCACCGTGTCCTGTACCAGGTAAAGCACCAGCATCGGCCCGACCGGGCTGTCCGGGAATGCCCGCACCATGAGTTCGCGTGCACCGCCACCGACCGCCACGATGTTGGGCGTGGCTCGGTCCGCCGCGGCCAGGATCCGCGTCCGCGCCTGCTCCAACTCGGCAGCGGCTTGGTTCAGGTCATCGAGGTCCAAGATCTGGAGCTGCCCGATCATGTGCGGCGGGTCGGCATCGGCCTGAAAACCGCCTGCCTGACGAACGATCTTGGCCATGAATGAGGCCCCGGCCACCACCGATGGTTCTTCGATCGCCATCGGAATCAGTCGCTCGCGCCCGTTGACCACGAAGTTGGTGGCGATTCCAAGTGGCAGACTGAACACTCCCACCACGTTTTCAATCATGCTGTCCGCTTGCTCGCTGGTCAGCTCTGCCGGCTCCAAATCGCCCAGCCTCGACCGCCGCTCTTGCGGATCGAGGTTATAGAAGCCCGGGATGCGTGAACTCTTAAGCGAATCTGCCATGCCGAAACCCTGATGCTTGGCCATACGCGAGCGCTCGCCCAAGCAGGCGAGGCGGGACGCGGCGGCCACCGTGCGAAGTGCATGTATACGCGACCTGTACTCCCAAAACCTATCAGCTTGGTGGGCCTGACCGCACGCGCCCTCGCTTGCGGCGCACCCGCCGGTTCGACGTTTGCCAGCTGCATTTCGCCGGCCGCGCCAGTCCGGGCTGCGCCATCGCCGGCACGCTCAGCCACCAGCAAAACCTTCGCCGGGTCGAGCAGGTACAATGGCCTGCGAAGCAATAGATGCAACCACAAGACCACCAGATGCGGGCGCTGCACCAGGCCTCGCTCAGCCTGTTCTCGGACCTGTCACTGGACGGGATCTTGAACCGCATCGTGCAGGCCGCGATGGACCTCGGCCAGGCCAAATACGCTGCACTCGCCGTGCCTGACGAAGTGGGAGGGCTGGGACGGTTTATCCCACTCGGGATGAGCGCGGATCAGCGGGCCGGCATCGCCCACCCGCCGATTGGCGAGGGGCTCATCGGCGAAATGTTGCGCCAGCAGTCGAGTTTGCGAGTACGCAACATCTCAGAACATCCGGCAGCCGTCGGCTTTCCACCGGGCCATCCCCACATGACGTCGTTCCTTGGCGTTCCGATCATTGGATTCGGCCGGCCGTTGGGTCAAATCTACTTGGCGGACCGAGCGGGAGCAGAGGAGTTTACCGAGGAGGACCAGCGGCTGGTCGAAATGCTGGCTGCCTACGCGGTGGCAGCAATTGAGATCGCGCGGTTGAACCAGCAGGCGCGCCGGGTTGCGGTGCTGGAGGAGCGCGAACGCATCGGGATGGACCTGCACGACGGAATCATCCAGTCGATCTATGCAGTTGGACTGTCGCTCGATTTTGTCCAACACACGTTGCGCGAACAGAGCAACCCTGCCGAGGCCCGGATCCACGAAGCGATCGACGGCTTGAACGCGGTGATTCGCGACTTGCGCTCCTACATCCTGGATTTGCAGCCCTCACAGATCTCCAGCGATGGGCTGCAGGGAGCGCTGGCCGCGCTGGGCAAGGAGTTTCGGGCCAACACGCTGATGGAGGTCGACTTGCAGTTGGACCAGATGCTGGCCAACCAGATAACCGACGAGCCGGCCGCAGTGATCTTCCACATCGCCCGGGAGGCACTGGCGAACGTCGCAAAACACGCCCGCGCCACCCATACCTGGGTGACCCTGCGGCGCGTCGACCAAGACGTGCTGATGCAGATCATCGACAATGGGAACGGGTTCGACTATCTCGGCACCGATGCCCACCTTGGCCACGGACTTTCCAACATGCAGGAGCGGGCCCAGCTGGTGGGTGGTCGGCTGGAAGTCGCTACCAAACCGGGTGATGGAACGACGGTCACGCTGCGACTTCCCGCCACCCAGGCCAGCCGCCAATTGGGTTCCGCGGTGGATTGATGAGTTACAGCGTAACTTCGGAAGTTGATCACTTGGGCCGGCCGCGGTCTATCTCTATACTGCCTCACAATGGTCACGGTGTATCTGGTCGAACAGCATCGCGCCGTGCGACAAGCGCTCTCCGACTGGCTAGAGCAATCCGACGAGGTGAAGTTGATCGGCAGCAGTGGGGACGCGGCGACTGCTCAGCATGAGATCAAACGTCAGAACCCGCAGGTGGTGCTGCTGGAAGTCAAACGCGCCGACGGACAAGGGCTGGAACTGATTTCGGAGCTGGCAGCGTTGCCCAATCGGCCACGCCTGCTGGTGTTGACCTCCTACGCCACTGACGGTGAGCGTCATGAAGCCCTGAGCGCCGGCGCCGACGCCTACGTGCTCAAGGACATCGATACCAACCAATTGATGCAGCTCATCGTTCAGCCTTAGTCGACCGTCCAGTTCAATGAGACAGGAAAGGGCGACCTCGCGGTCGCCCTTATCGATTCGATGGCAAGTTCAGGGGGCTTCACCTGCCAAACGGCCCGGCATCTGGATCTTGGCCGTACCCCTTCGGGTCACAAGCAGCAGATCTGCGGCATGCCTGCTAGGTCAGATTGATCAGCCCCTGAGATACTCGGTGCGCAGGATCCAATCTCCCCAGATGAAGGCCAGGCTTCCATATCCGACAGAAAGCAGCAGCGGCAGGTCGCCCTTGAAAAGGAAATTGGTCCAGAAGCGGTTGAAGTCGGAGTGGAATACCAGCATCGTTCCATACATGGCGGCCACCCCGAAGCCAACCGATACCACCCATAAGATCACGCGTCTCGCTGTCATTTGTTTGTCGCTGGAGGACGGTGCGAATTCTAAGGCGTGCCCCAGCCAGCGTCAAGCTGGGGGATGGCTCAGTCCCGTACCGCTGCGGGGCACAGGCGGGATTTCGAAATGGCCTCAGCCCTCAGGATGATTTCGGCTTCGCCTCAATCGTCTCGCAGGTAGGTGCCCACCGAGTCGCGCAACTCGGTCGCTGAGAACGGTTTGGAGATGAAGCCCGAGGCGCCGGCTTTCATGGCGTGCTCCTGAATCTCCGGTTCGTCATATGCGCTGATCATCACGACCGGGATATCCGACCAGTCGGGCCGCTGGCGCACGTGTTCCAGAAAGCGAAAACCATCGACTTCCGGCATCATCACGTCCGAGAGGATCAGGTCGGGTTTGGACTCGTCCATCAGGCCAAGCGCCTGATTGGCGTGGTGCGCCCGGCGAACCCGATAGCCCTGGCTCTCAAGGATCACTGAAACGACGTCGCAGAAGGCGCGCTCGTCGTCGAGCACCAAGATCGATCTTGGCAATTCGAGAAGTGAGTTGCTCACCGTTATCATTTCTGACCCCTACTGCTTGATCGAATTGTAGGGCCATCGCCTTTCACCGGCCTTATCGGCGACAGGCTGCAACTTGCAGAGTCCTTACAGAGTTTCAGTTTAGCCAGGAACGTCGGCTGGTCTAGCGACCAAAGAACTGCCGCAGAGTGGCACCAACTCTGAATTGCCGCATGTAGGGCGAGATGTGTTCCACGGCAAATGGGCGTGGTTCCTTCACGAAGCGGGGCAGCTGGTTGTTGTCCGGCACGTTGCTGACCGCTAGCAGCTCAAGCAGGCTGCGGGTGACCGGTGGGGAGGGGAGAGCGATTTCCATCAACGCAACGATCAGCCGCAGGATCGGCATGGGGAATCGAACCATCACGCGTCGGGCTCCGACCGCCTGCAATGTTCGCCGCTCGATTTGCTCCAGGGTCAGGATCTCCGGGCCACCCAGTTCATATTCCTGACCGATGGTCGAGCGGTCGTCCAGTGCCTGGACGATGGCGCTCACCGCGTCCTCCACCCACACCGGCTGAAACCTGGCGTTCTGGTCACCGATGATCGGGTAGATGATTGGTGAGAACGGAACCAACCGGGCAAAGGTGTTGGCAAACTCGTCCTCTGGTCCCCAGATCACGGAGGGGCGAAAGGCAGTCCACTCCAGCTTCGAGGCTGCCACCGCGGCTTGGGCGCGGCCCTTGGAAGCTAGGAATCGATACGGGATCGCTGGATCTGCCCCCATTTGAGAGAGGTTGACGAAGCGCCGCACTTCGGCTGCCTCGGCCGCTTGCACCAGATTCTCGGTACCCTGCGCGTTGACCTGCTCGTAGCTGCCGCGGCCCTTCTCAATCGCGATCGCGACGGTGTGAACCACCGCCGAAATGCCGGACAAGGCGGGAAGTAAGCTGGCCGGGTCCGACACGTCCCCTTGGACCTGATCGACTTCCAGGCCCGTAAGACGTCCCTCATCGGTGGTGCGCTTCAAGTCGCGCACCAGAACCCTCACCTGCTGGCCCGCGTCGGCGAGTCGACGAACGATGTGGCTGCCGACGTAGCCGCCGCCTCCGGTGACCAGAATCACTGCCCTGCCCTCGCTGCTCCGCCTGGTGCCGATTCTACATGCGATCTGCGTTCCACCCGCCGAAAGCACCTGGGGGAAAACCGATGTCCGACAATGAAGGCAGCGCCAAGTCGCTCCGGCAGGCCTTCCGAATGGTAGCAGTGAGCCCGTGAAATCAAGAAGGCTCCACCAGGGAGCCTCTGCACTTAGCGGGTGGCGTTAACGGGTCAGCGGTCTTGCATCAGGTTTCCCGGTTCAGCCAGTTCGAGCCGGTTTCGCCCGCCGCGCTTGGCCTGATAGAGCGCCTGATCCGCCCGCTCGATCAGTTGTTTGGCGGTCGCTTGCGGAAAGGTGTCGCTGCACGCGATGCCGGCGCTGGCGGTGACCCATAGGGGGGCCTGGCCGAGCAGGACGTGATGCCGGCCGATCTCGCGACGCAAGCGTTCCCCAAGCATCACCGTCTCGTCCAGCTTGCAGCGAGGATGCACCGACAGAAACTCGTCGCCGCCGTAGCGGCCGGTGGCGTCGTACGTCCTGACACAGCCGCGCATCCGATGGCCGCACTCGAGCAGCACATCGTCGCCGGCCGGATGTCCGTACGAATCATTGATCTGTTTGAAATTGTCCAGGTCGACCATCACCAGGCCGACCGATGTGCCGTCGCGAGCGGCACGCGCCAGCTCGCGCTCGAGGATGTCCATGATCGCGACCCGGTTCCACAGTCCGGTAACCGGATCCTTGGTGGCCTGGGAGTGCAGCCGATCACGACTTACCAGCAGCTCCTCCTGCATTTCGAGGATCCGCTGACCGGCCTCGATGCGGGCCTGTAACTCGTGGGCTCGGTACGGTTTGACGACGTAGTCGTCGGCCCCCGCCTGCAGGCCGTCCACCAGCTGACTTTCCTGGTCGTACACGGTCAACAGCAGCACATAGATGTATGGCTCCTGTGCCTGCTGGCGCACTCTCCGGACTACTTCCAGGCCGTCCAGCCCCGGAAGCTCGCGGTCCATCAGGACAATGCGAGGCGCATCCTCCCGCTGGAGGATTCCCCAGGCCTCGTTTCCGTCGCTGACCGAGAGCACTTCATAGCCGAAATCGCCCAGCACCTGTTCGAGGTGTTGGCGTGTCTCGGCGTGGTCATCAACAACCAGGATGCGCTCTGGACTCATTGGTTTCTCAATCGGCGCTGGCCCGCCGATAGGCGTGCCTGTGCCGCTCGGCTGGCGAATCAATCCCATTCTACGGCGGGGAACGGCGGGAGGGACTTTACAGAGTGCTTACGGCTTGAATCCGCAGCCCGGATTTGCGGCGCCGACTGCGGCCGTCACGGCGGGTTCAGATGCCCCCACGGGGATTCGAACCCCGGTTTTAGCCTTGAAAGGGCCACGTCCTGGTCCCCTAGACGATGGGGGCGGGCGACGGTCGCAGATCCGCGCGGGCGCGAATTCTAACATGCAGGGAGTCAGTGGTAGGGGGCTTCGGACTGGTGGGCGCCGGTCCGCTCAGCGCGGCCGGCCGCCGCGGAAGGTCGGCGCGTCGATCAGCACCAAGGTACAGCGGCGCCGATCGAACATGCGTGCCCGGATCCGCGGATCGAGTTCATCTGGCGTCAGAGCCGAAGTGATGACCGTGGGCAGACTGGCGTTGTAGCGGTGGTTGAAGAGCTGGTACAGCTTCTCCCGCGCCCAGGCAGAAGTGGCCTGGGTGCCGAGATCGTCCAGCACCAGCAGCGGCGAGTTCCGGATCTCTTCGAATCTTCGGTCGTAGGAGATCGAGCTGCCCGGGCTGAAGGTTGCACGCAGGTGGTCGAGTAGATCAGGAACGACCACAAAGACGGTCGGGTACCCTTGCTCGGCGCGGTAGTTGGCGATGGCCGCCGCCAGATGGGTCTTTCCGACTCCGTAAGTGCCGCCGAGCATCAACCAGCCGTTTGGCTCTTCGGCAAAGGCTTGGGCGGCACGGAAAGCCTCTTCCAGTGATCGCGCCTCCCCCGGCTTCAGTCGTTCGCCGGTGCGTGAACTCCAGCTCCCGAAGGTCTGCTCGTGGTGCAGGTCGAGCGATGAAAGCTGCTCGCGTGCGCTCTGCTGGAGCGGCCGGCGGAAGTCCGGAGCCTGAAGGTACACCCGGTCAACCAGCGCTGGATCAAGCAGGCGGGATCGCAAGCGAGGGTCGATTTCCTCGATTGCCAGGTTGGTCGTGATCACCACCGGCAGCCGGTTGATGTAGCGGTGATTGAGGATTTGAAACAGTTTCTCACGAGCCCACTCAGTGGCGTTGTGTGTTCCGAAGTCATCCATCACGATCAGGGGTGCAGTGCGAACTTGATCAAAGCGCTGCTCAAATCCGCCAACGCCATCTCCGAACGAGGCGCGCAGATCGTCCAGCATATCCGGCACAGTCAAGAACAGCGTGCCGATCCCGCGCGCCGTGGCCCGGTTGGCGATCGCGGCTGCCAGGTGGGTCTTGCCGACGCCATAGCCGCCTTGCAGCAGGAGCCAGCCCTGCAGCTGCTCGGCATAGTGCTGTGCACGCCGAAATGCGCCCTCCAGCGACTTTCGCTCTTGTTCGGAAGTGCCGACACGTCCCTGCGGCTTGAAATTGTCAAAGGTGAGCTGTCGCAACTCGCCAAGTTGACTGATTTCGTACAAGCGGTTTTGCAGCCGCCGCTCGATTTCGGTCTGGCGGCAATCACAGATCTCGATCTTGCCGAATTCAGGGTGCCCGGGTGGGTGATCGGCGCGCAGATAGCCGACGCCCCCGCAGCGCGGGCAATTCGGATCGCCGAGCATATCGGCCGCGCCGTTAGGCGTCCCAGAAGTCAGCGAATTCGCCCTGGCGGTAGCGCCGTCGGGCTCTTTCGGTGTCACCCTGATACTCTTTCTTTCCGCTGGCCATCCAGTCATCCAGGATGGCTTGCACGTAGCGCCACTTCCGGACGTTGTTTTCGACTGCAATCCGGATCGCCTGCTCGACCCACTGCTCGGGAAAAGTTTGCTCTGCATCACGCAGGCTCTCGGCGATCATCGGGGTCAGCGGACCGATGTTCTGCTCGTAGAGATTGAAGATGTTTGGCCGCTCTGCACGCAGTTCCACCGGTGCGCGACGGTCGGCACTTGGCCGCCACTCGCCGTGCTCGATAGCCTCAATTGCAGCTCGCCCGCGCGGGCCGTTCAAGAACAGGAATTGCTGATCGGTGTCGCTCGATTCAAGCTTGGCGGTCAACAGGGTGCCCCTCGCCACCGCTCGCTCGAGGGCCTCATCCAGCGCCTCGGCGGCCGTGCCGCTGGCTGCCTGCATCCCCTCCATCAGCAACTCGTCTTCCAGTAGCTCGTCCCGCGTAAGGTAGGGGAAGTCGCCCGGAGTGCGCGGTAGCCGCCAGAACGCGTACAGGGTGAGCTTCAACTCCCCCAGGTGATCGATCGCCGGCAGCAGCTCACTGAAGAACTGGTTTGGAACTTGCGTGAGCTGGAGCTTGCCGGCCGGAAAGCCGGAGAATCCCTTCACGCTGCGGATCTGTCGGGCGGTCGGGTCATGGCTCGATCTCGGGCTCGACCGCTCGCATCTGTCGAGTGGCGGCGTTCTCAAACTTGGCCAGCGATTTGCGAAACACTAACTCGACGCTCCCAACCGGTCCGTTCCGATGTTTGGCGACCATGATCTCGGCCACGTTTTGCTTGAGGGTGTCGGTTTCGTACTGATCCGGACGGTAAATGAACATCACGATGTCCGCATCTTGCTCCAGGCTGCCCGACTCTCGCAAGTCTGAGAGCACCGGCCGTTTGTCCGCACGCTGCTCGACTGCCCGTGAGAGTTGGGCAGCCGCCAACACCGGTACGTTCAGCTCGCGCGCCAGCGCCTTGAGGTTGCGTGAGATGTACGAGACCTCCTGCACCCGGTTGTCGATCCGGGTGTCGCCGGTCATCAGCTGCAGGTAGTCGACGATGATCAGATCCAACCCAAGCTCCATGTGCAATCGGCGGCACTTGGTACGCAGCTGAAGCGGGCTGATGGACGGCGTGTCGTCCAGGAAGATGTGCGCCTCGCCCAGCGCGCTCACTGCCTGAGTGAACAACGGCCACTCATCATCGTGAATCTCGCCCAAACGCAACCGCTGCGAGTTGATGCGGGTCTCCTGAGCAACTAATCGCTGCACCAACTGCTCGTTGGACATTTCGAGCGAGAACAGCGCCACGTGCTTTTTGTGCAGCTGACTGGCGTTCTTGGCGACCGAGATGCAGAAGCCAGACTTTCCCTGTCCAGGACGGCCGGCGATGATCAGCAGGTCGCTGGGCTGCATCCCGCCCAGCAGCCGATCCAGATCGATGAACCCGGTGGGGACGCCGATGGTCTCGTCTTGATGGCGAGCCAGGTAGTCGATCCGGTCGTAATACTCGCTGAGGACTTGTTTGATCGGCTGGAGTTGATGAGGCAGCCGGCGCTCGCTGACTCCGAACACCGCCTTCTCCGACTCGTCGACCACGTCCTCCAGCAGCGAATCGGTCTGATAGGCCAGCTTTGCGATCCGGTTGGCCGCATCCAGCAGGCGGCGGCGGGTGGCAGATTCCTCCACCATGTGGGCGTAGGCCTCGCCGTGGATCGAGGAGGGGACGTTGTTGATGAGGCTGGTCAGGTAGGCGTGCCCGCCGGCCTGGTCCAGCCGTCCCTGCCGCTCGAGCTCCTCTGCCACGGTCAACAGGTCAATCGGGAGCCGCTGCTCCTGCAAGCTGACGAAGGCCTCCCAGATCCAGCCGTTGCGATGCAGGAAGAAATCGTCGGCCGAGAGGAAGTGGGCAACGTCGTAATAGACCTCGGTGTTGACCAACACCGAGCCCAAGACGGCCTCCTCAGCCTCTCGGCTGTGAGGCATCACCTGGCCATCGCCCTCACTGGGGCTGGCGGGGCGGGGCAGTGGAAAATCACTCATTGGGCAGGGTTAAAACCGGCGGGCACGGCCCGCCGTCCAGTCTAACCGGTAAATTGAGGCAGCACAGCACGCTGGGGCAGAGGGGATCAGTCCTCCGATTCCCCATCCATATCGTCGAGGTCGAGGGTCTCAACAAAGTCCTTGAATATCTCCAGCCGCTCATCGCTCTGTTCGAGCAGCTCCTCCGACTCCAGTTCATCTTCTGGCACCGAAGCCGCCTCCTGCATGACACCTTCGGAGACGAACACCGGAACGTGCGCCCGCACCGAGAGCGCCAGAGCGTCGGATGGCCGTGAGTCGATTTCCATCTCCTGCCCGTTCACGCTCATCACGATACGGGCGAAGAAGACGTCGTCTTTGAGTTCGGTGATGTTGATGCGCAGGATTTCGGCCCCAAGCGTGTTGAGCACGTTGCGCAGCAGATCATGGGTTAGCGGGCGGGACACTTCCATCTGCTGCAGGCTGACGGTGATGGCTTCAGCTTCGTACGGGCCGATCCAGATCGGAAGAAATCGATCCGAGTCGACGTCCTTCAGTATCACGATGCGGTGCTGTGACATCAGGCTGACTCGGATACTGTCTATCGTGACTTCAACCATCTCCGGCGCTCTCTCGGGGGGAATTGGGCGATTCTAACATATCACGCATTTGGCCGGTCCGGAGGACCAGTGAGCTCGCTGGTGAGCGAACGTCGGTCGCCGAGCGGCGGGTCGCCCGGGAGGCAGAGCCACCGTCGTGGGTCGGTTGCCGAACTCAGCGCCGCTCGGAGCCACCACCCTCCAGCCGATTGCCGAACTCAGCCCTGCGGGGAGGCACCATCCACTAGCCGATTGCCAGGGCGAGCTCGGCGGCCAGCCGGGCGTTGTTGCGCAGCAGGGCCAGATTGGCCGCCAGCGCCCGGCCCCCGGTGAGTTCCGCCATCTGCGACAGGAGGAAGGGTGTCAGCGCCGGGCCGGTGATGTGGCGTGCGGCGGCCTGCCGCTCGGCCTGGCCCAGCAGCTGCTCGACTTCATCCCCAGACAGCGCCTCCGGTGCTGGGCAGGCGACACACACCAGCAGACTGCTATCGACCTGCAAGGCGAGGTGCGCCCTGGCCATCGCCGCCAGCTCCTGCAGGTCGCCGGCCACACTGGACAGCGGTACCCCACTTGATCCGGCATAGAAGGCCGGAAACTGGTCGGTTTGGTATCCAATGACCGACACTCCGGCAGTCTCCAGTGCCTCAACCGTGCGCGGCAGATCCAGGATCGCTTTGGCGCCAGAGCACACCACGACCATCCGATTCCGAGACAGCTCTAGGATGTCGGCAGATACATCGCCGGTGTCGCCGCGGTGGACGCCGCCGATTCCGCCGGTGGCGAAGACTTCCACGCCCGCGCGGCGGGCCATGAACAACGTGGCGGCCACGGTCGTGCCGCCGGAGCCCCGACCGGCCTGAATCGGGCCGAGATCGCGCCGGCTGACCTTGACTGCCAGCTCGTCCAGTGCGAGCTGCTCGAAATCGTCTTCCCGATGGATCGCTTCGAA
>CAZGCX010000006.1:0-25206 GCA_964524585.1 uncultured Anaerolineaceae bacterium | reverse complement strand
ACTACTATCGCAACGCTCAGGCCTACGAAGTCTGGTTTACCCACGAAGGTGCGGGCCGGATTCGCTCCCAGTTTGGGAAAATGGCCTTTGGCGAGGGCGATTACATTGTGCTGCCCTTTGGCACCACCTGGACCATGGAGTTGGACGGGCCGGCGCGCTTCTTCGTCATCGAATCCGCCTCCCAGATTGAGCCCCCCAAGCGCTACATGAACAAATACGGCCAACTGGCCGAATTCGCCCCCTATACCGAGCGGGATATCCGGGTGCCGCAGGAACTGGAAACCTTCGGCGAGGATGGCGAGCACGAAGTGCGGGTGAAAGCGCGCGATACCATCACCCGGCACACACTCGACCACCACCCTTTCGATGTGGTCGGCTGGGACGGGTTCGTCTATCCCTGGATCTTCAACATCCGCGACTACGAGCCGCGCACCGGCCTGCTGCACCTGCCGCCCCCGACCCATCAAACCTTCGAAGGCTGGAACTTCGTGGTCTGCTCGTTCGTGCCGCGCATGTTCGACTACCATCCACAGGCAATCCCGGCACCCTACAGCCATTCCAATGTGAACTCCGACGAGGTGATCTATTACTGCGACGGCAATTTCATGTCCCGCAAAGGCATCGATCGCTACGACATCACGCTGCACCCCAGTGGATTACCGCACGGACCGCAGCCGGGAGCCACTGAAGCCTCGCTCGGCAAACAGCGCACCGATGAGCTGGCGGTGATGGTGGATACTTTCCGGCCGCTGGAGGTCACGGTGGAGGCGCAGGAGTTCGAGAAGTCGGAATACCAGGCATCTTGGTTGGAGCAGGCCGAGCAACCGCGCCCCGGCACGACCACCGGGTAGCCGCATGGAGATCTCGCCACCCGAGGTACGCTGGCAGACGGTCTACAAGTTGATGCTCGGCTCGGTCCTGCCTAGGCCGATCGGCTGGATCTCGACCGTAGATCCGCAGGGACAGCGCAATCTGGCGCCGTTCTCCTTTTTCAACGTCATCTGCGGCAATCCGCCGCACCTGCTCTTTTGTCCGGGGATCCGCAGTACCGACCGTGCCATCAAGGACACCCTGCGCAACGTGCGGGATACCGGCGAGTTCGTGGTCAACGTCGTCACCGAGCAGCTAGCACAGGCCATGAATGTCACCAGCACCGAGCTGCTTCCCGAAGTAGACGAGTTCGAGTTGGCCGGCCTGACGCCGGCACCCTCCACCCGGGTGCGGCCGCCGCGCGTAGCAGAGAGTCCGATTCACTATGAATGCCGGGTCAGCCAGATCGTGGACGTGAGCGAGACCATCGGCGGAGCCAGCGTGGTGATCGGCGAAGTGGTGCAGCTGCACGTGGAGGAGCGGGTACTGCTGGAAGGCGACAAGATCGATCTGGATCAGCTTCAGCCGATCGGGCGGTTAGCCGGCCTCGGCTACTGTCGCGTGACTGACCGCTTCGATATGGCCCGGCCGCCCTCGCAGGTGCCCCGGCGGGAGTGAGGCGCGGGTAACGGGAGGGCTGCCGAGCGGCTTGGCTGAAAGCGGTTCCAGACGGTGGGGATGAATTAGCAGGCCGCGGCTGTGGGGAACGAGATTCCTGGCCCCGGCTGCCTTGTTCAGCTAGCGGTCGACGGCTGCGGGGAAGGCGATCTCCGGACGGATCTGATCAGCCAGGGCCCGATCGGAGGCGTAGATCCACAGAGTTTGATCGCCTCTAATCTCGATCGAGACCCAACCGAACCCGCCCTGCCAGGTGGTCTGGGTGGTGGACGATACTGCCGGGTCGGCGTAGCGCCCCTGGCCGTAGTCGCGAAAGGCCTCGTAGAACTCGTGCGCATCGCGCACGGTGTCCCAGGCGGAGAGCAGCACCATCACCTGGTGATCGCCGGCCTCATCGTACAGCACCAGGAAGTAGTCTCCTCCCCATCCGGCAGCGGCAGTCTCGGCCGTTTGGTTGGAGAGTTGCTCGAGTAGGGTCAGGCGAGTAAACCACTCCCCCAGGCTGTCGCGATCGATCTCGCGCCAGGCAGCGCCGAGCGCCGGCTGTAAATCCGGCGCCTGGAGCCGCAGCGGCACGTCATCAGGATACAGCTCTGGGTGCAGGATCTGCTCGGTGGAAACCGGCGGATCGGCGTAGACCGCGTCCACCGCGGCCCAGCCCCCATCGTTGAAAAAGCTCTCGACGAAGGTCAGCCCCTCGACGTAGGGAAAGATGAAATCCTCCTGCAGGAAGGCCGGGGCGGAGTCGAAAACCGGGCTCTCCAGGCTGCCGTAGAACTCGCGCAGCTGGTCGTAGTCCTGCTCGGTGCCGAAGGTCACCAGCCAACGAGTTTCGAGCAGCGTAGCGTCGCCTTCGACCAGAGCTTGCACCGCGGCGCAGGCCTCGCTGTCTGCTTCGCAGGCCTCGTCGTTGAATCCCAGTCCCTCGCTCAAGTTCCAGCGCTGATCCTGCAGGGCGTGGGTGTACTCGTGGGCGTGAGTGATGCGCTCCGGGCCGCCGAATCCGACGCCCTGTACCACGAACATCTGCTTCAGGTCATCATCGTAGAAGCCGGCAATCTGCTCGTTGTAGAGCTCAAGATAGAAGTTGAAGAGGTCGAATTCTGGATCGATCAAGCCCAGCATCGCCAGCGAGCGCACGTCGTCCTGGGCATCCTGCTCGGTGTAACCCTGCAGGAAGTCGTCGATAACGTACTGCCGCAGCTCCTCCGGCGAGATCAGGCCGCGGGCAACCGGTCCGGTGGGCTGCAGGCCGCGCAGCTGGACCACCTCACGCTCGATGTCGTCCATTTGCCGCAGGACATCGGCCGGGATTTCCCCTGAGTCCGCCGGAAGGGAGGGGCTGGGCTCAGTAGGGAGCGCGACGGTCGCGCCGGGTGGGGCTGGCCCCGCAGTCGCTTCGACCACGGTTTCGGGTTGAGTGTTGCGCGCCAATTCGGCCGCCTGCTGGAGCAGATCGCAGGCAAAGGTGCAGGCCAGCGCGGCGGCCATCATGGACAGAATGACAAGCAGACTTCGACTCTGCATACCCCGGACCGGAAAAGCCGCCGGAGTATATCATCCAGCCATTGGCGAGCATCTGGCTCGCAGGTATGCCCGGCAAGCTGAGGTGCGTCGGTTCCGCTTGGAGCCTGGCTGGGTCAGGCGGCCCGAGCCACCAACCGGACCAGCTGCCCGCGGCCGAGGATCCAGCCGGCCGCAAGCCCGACCACGGTGGTGAGCAGCGGAATAGCCCATTGAGCGGGGTCAGTTGCCGGGGCGGGCATCTCGGCAGGGGCACGCGAGCTGGAGAGCCGCACGCCCTGCGCCTCCAGTTCGCCGAGCAGCGCCGCCTGCCCGGTGCCGGTCATCCGGTACCAGCGGCCGTCCATCGAGCCCGATCCGTTGACAGTCTCCAGATAGTAGACGTATCCCGGCTCGGCTGGAAAGACCATCACGCGATCGTAGGGCAGAAAACTTCCCTGATCGTCATAGCCGCGGGTCAGCAGATAGCCAACGCCCAGCTGCTCCGGGCCGGCGATCGGGTGGTTGAGGTCCATGAATTCCACCATGCCCAGGCTGGCCATGACCTCCGGATCGGTGATCTCGATCTCGCCGAACCAATCCGGTCCGGACACGGTGGCCATGGTGAAAGCACCTTTGGCCGCTGCGCTCACCGGAATCAGAACTGCCACCAGGGAAGCTGCTAACAGCAAGCGTCGATGTACCCTCATCATCTGGATCCTCCATTCTTCGTGCACGTGTGTTGAGACTGCGTCGAGCTCATTTTCAGCGCAGCGATTCGGCAAGCGTGATCGCTCGATCCAGCGGCTCGATGGTTTCGAGCCGATAGGTCAGCGATTGCTCGGTCCAAATCAGGACCCCTCCGGGGACGTATAGCCGCAGCGCTTGGCCATCCAGCGGCAGCTCGATGTAGTGCGCGCCGCTGGCCCAGATGGCGTCCTGACCGTCGACGGTGACCGTTTCGATGGTTTGTAGCGTGAGCTTCCTGAGCACCGACTCGGGCGGAAAGACGTAAAGCGCCACCAGCGTAAAATCCGGTTGGTCGGGATCCAGCCAGACCATCACCACCGCCGGACCGGCGCGATCAAGCAAGAAGACCCGATCCGGTGGTCCGAGCTCGGCCGAGATCGGCAGCTCAAAATCAACCGCCCTGCGGGCCGCAGCCAGGCTGGTCTCTCCTGGCAGGTCAAGCACAGTCAGCGCCCCGGCCGGAATCTGCAGCGGAACCTGGCTGGGGGCCGCAGCGCTCTCACCCTGGAAGATGCGCACCACGCCGACCCGTAGGACCTCTCCCACTGCGGCTCGAACCGGCGGCACCGAGGCCAGGATCAGTACCACCGCCAACAGAATGGCGCCCGCCAGGCGCAGCTGCCGACCTGGGCGCGGCGAACGCCGCAAGACCGAGAATTGCGGAGTCTCGGGATAGGGGAAGTCCGCTGCCAGCTGGTGTAGCGAGCGCTCCAAACCGGCGGTCTCAGCTATTGGGTTGAACTCAGTCAACTGATTTCACCTTACCCACCGCCGCTCAGTTCGCCAGGCCTTCCCGCAGCTCGGGGAAATCGCGCTCGATCACGCCGCGTAAGCGTCGGAGAGCGCGGTTCAGGCGAGACTTCACCGTTCCCGGAGCGACCTCCAATGTGTCGGCCATTTCACGTTCCGAAAGCTCCAAGAAGTAGCGCAGATAGATGCATTGCTGGTCGTTGCCGCTCAGTCGGCGGACGGCCCGCCACAACAGGCGGGCGCTCTCCATGTCGAATGCCGGCTGCGGATCGAGCTGGCGGCCTGCGCGCCGCAGCGCCTGCCAATAGCGGCCGATCGAACGCAGGCGGTTGCGCGCAAGGTTGGAGGTGATGCGCAGCAGCCACGGCCGCAGCGGTCGGGTCTCGTCGAAGCGATCCAGGTAACGAGTAACTCGAACGAACACTTCCTGTGCGAGGTCCTCCGCCTCATCGGGGTCGCCCAGCGTCAGGTAGGCCAGCCGAAACACGGCCTGCCGGTGAGTGGAAACGATCGACTCCCACGCGTGCTCGTCGCCAACCCGCGCCTGCCGCACCAGGTCGGTTTCGCTCAGCGGCATTTGATCAACTCACACACAATACACCGGCGCGCCGGTGATGGTTCCGAATCTGGCGATTTGGGGGAAGTGCGAAGCGGTCAGGCTTCAGTCTGAGCTGCGGCCGACTAAGATGTGGCCAGCGACTTCACGGCCGATGGCATGCTGCCGGCCGTCAACCAGTACGGTCACCGGACCATGGAACGGGGCGGTCGACACCACCTTGAGCTTGGCGCGGGGAAACAGGCCCAGCTCGCCGACGTAGCGCAACAGCTCGGCATCGTGGTCGCTAACTTCGGCCACCACCGCGGTTTCGCCCGCCTGCAGATCCGAGAGACGCTGCAGATGGGCTTCCGGCATGCTGCCGTCGCGGGCCGGAATCGGGGCGCCGTGCGGATCGTTGGTGGGGTTGCCGAGCTTGGCGGCGATCAGATCTTCCATCTCCTCCGAGATCACGTGCTCCCATTTCTCGGCCTCTTCGTGGACCTTGTCCCACGGCACATCCAGCGCTTCGGCCAAGTAGCTCTCGACCAAACGGTGGTGACGGACCACCTCCAGGGCGATCTTCTTTCCGGTGGCGGTGAGCCCGACGCCCCGATACGGCTCGTGTTTCACCAGCTTCAGCCCGGCCAGCTTCTTGACCATTCCGGTGACCGAGGCTGGAGCAACCCCCAACCGCTCAGATAGGGCGGTGGTCGACACCTTGCCGGCGTCCTGCTCCAGCTCGTAAATCGTCTTGAGGTAGTCTTCGACGGCTTGAGTCTGCATCAAAATTAGGTATGCCTAAACTACCGCAAGCGTAACTGCTGTGGGTGCGGATGTCAAGCCGGCCGTTGTGAGGCACTGGCGGGCTCGGCGGTCGACTCCCGATTGCCTGCCTCACTGAGGCGCACGGGGCTTGGGGCCACGAGCAAAACACTGAATGCGATCAGGCAATTGGTCAGTGCAAAGAACACCAACTCCTCCACCGGCAGCACCCCGAGCAGCAACCAGCCGGTGGAACTCGCTGGGCTGATGGCCCAAACACCGGCAGAAATCGCCAGGCCGTCGGCCGCTGCCAGGTAGAGGGTCGGCGGCAGGATCGAGAGCGCCGCAGCTCGTCGGTGACGCCACAAGCTGGCCCAGCCAAAGACCAACTGCAGGGCTAGCGGCGGCAGCGCCCACAGGACCAGCAGCGAGAGGTAGCGCCAGCTGGCCGTACCGATGAACAACATCGTGGCGGCAGCGGCCCAGAGCGCGGCGAGGGGGATCAGGATCGGCCAGTGCAGCGTCAGCCGGCGTGGCGCGGGCGATCCAGAGCGCAGCCAGACCCACAACGCCCAGTACCCGCTCAACAGCGGCTGAAGCACAAAGAACAGGTACTCCTCGATGGGCACCCAGCCCAGCAGGATCCCGGATACGCGATCCGCATCGTAGCCCCAGACCTGGTTGGCGACCAAGTAGTTGTCCCATGGAGTCGTATACAGCAGCGCAGCCAGCGAGATGGCGGCCGGCAGGAGCAGCACACGGCGCGAGGCACCCTGCCGGAGCAAGGCTGCGACCAGCAACAGCGTGGGGGGAACCAGGAAGATCAGCAAGAACGAAGCGTAGGTCATGTGGAGCTCTGGCCGGGCATCACCGTCGAGCGATCTGCATCCACACCCCCGGCCGCGGTTCGAGGGTTGCGCCCATGTACGGGCGAACCGCGTGGTCGAGGTGGTGAAAGTCGAAGCGCTGGAGCAGCCGGGCCAAGATCAACTGGGCCTCGGCCCGGGCGAAGGCCATGCCAATGCAGTTGCGGGGCCCTCCGCCAAATGGGATGAAACTGTAGGCAGGGCGATCGGCAACCGCGCTCGGAGCGAATCGCTGGGGCTCGAAGCGGTCCGGCAGCGGCCAATAGTCGGGATGCCGGTGAGTAAGGTAGATCGAGAGCAGCACCCGCGTGCCCGCCGGCAACTGAATACCGTTGAACTCCAGATCGGCCGCTGTCGTGCGGCTGCTCAGGTGGATGGGCGGGTACAGCCGCATACTCTCGTTAAGCACCGCATCGAGCAGTTTGAGGCTGGAGACCATCGAAAGGTCGGGATAGGCCCGGCCGAGCTGGCGGTCGATCTCGCCCTGGACTTCGCCGAGCACTTGCGGGTGGGTGCCCAAGTGGTGCAGCGTCCAGCTCAGCAGCGCGGTGCTGGTGTCGTGCCCGGCGATCAGCATGGTCAGCAGCTGATCTCGGATCAACTGATCGCTCAGTCCGCTCGCAATCAATTGGCTGAGCAGGTCCGATCCCGGGGAGGGAGCGCTCCGTCGGCCGGCAATCAGCCGGTACAGGTACTGGTCCAGCCTGCGGCGGGCTCGGGCGTAGCCAGGCCGAGGTACGTCCCGCCACAACAGCCAGGTTCCAGGCCCAATGAATCTCAGCGTCCGCAGGATGGCGGGCCACAGCCGATCCAGTTCCGATGAGAGGTCGGCGCCAAACATGGTGTCCACCAGCACCAGCAACGTCAGTCGCCGCATTTCGTGCAGCATTTCTATTGGTCGCTCTGACGGCCACCCTGCGCTGATCTGATCGGTGCGCTCCAGCATGGAAGCGGCATATCCGCCCAGCATGTTCCGATGCAGGCTGGGGTTTATCGTCCGACGCAGCGCGTCGTGTACCTCGCCATCTTCGACCAACAGACCACCGCGCAGCAGACGGGTCACCGGATCACGTTCGGTGCGCCATAGCAGCCGCTCCCGTTCGGTGACGTAGACCAGGCGAGCCGCCTCCGGGCCCACCATCACCACCGGCCGGAAGCCTGGCATCGGGATCTGAAAAACATCGCCCAGTTGCTGGTGCAGCAGCTCCAATCCGGTCAACGGCGAGCCGGTGCGCAGCATGCCAGCCAGGGTGCGGAGTGCTGGGAAACCAGCCGGCGAAGGCGCCCGGTGGGTCATCGGTCGTTGGCGGCCACGCCAATTGGTGTCGTCAGCGGGCGTCCCTTCCAATGTGCCCGTCCGGTGTGAGTGGACCACAGTGAGTTCGCCGCCAGCGCCAACCCAATCAGCAGGATGAGCGGGTGGAGCATCGCCAGCCAGGCCGGGTATCCGAACTGCCGCAAGATCAGGATCCACAGCAGCAACCCGATCCCAGCCGCGGCGGCGGCCAGCGCAGTCATTGCTGTGCCTGCTTCGGGGGGCAACCAGCCCAAACGCCAGCCCAGCAGCGCCAGCGGTGGAGCCCACGCGGTCAAGTTCAGCCAGCTCCAGGCCAGGATCAATGGCAGCGGTCGGTAGTCAAAGGCCGGGTACAGATTCTTGCTCAACCCGGCCCAGGCGGCCCGGAAGTCAGTGTACATTCGGGTGCTCAGCAACCGCTGGCCATCCACCAGCCGCCAGCGCAGTCCTGCACGCTTGACCTGGCGCGCCAGCGCCAGATCTTCGGCCGCGTGGCCGCGGATTGCCGAATGGCCCCCGATGGCCCGGTATGCCGCCGTTCGGAACAGTAGGTATTGCCCGATCGCTGCGCTCAGTGCCGGCGACCGCAAGCGCTGCGCCAGCGGGAGGCTCAGCAGCGAGAACACGCTCCATGGGATCAGCGGCACCACCAGCTGCTCCCCCAAGCTGCGGGCGACAAGCCGCGGCCAGACCACCAACAGGTCGGCGTCTTCCCGCTGCAGGGCTGCCACCGCCGCCCGCAGGGTTCCCGGATCGTGGCGGGTGTCTGCATCGGCAAACAACAACAGCTCTCCCTGCGCCAACTCGGCCAACTGTGCGCAGGCCCAACTCTTGCCGATCCAGCCGGCCGGGAGCGGCTTTCCGGAGTAGGCGGTCATCCGTGGGTCAGCATCCGCCAGCCGGGCCAAGATGGCCGAGGTCTGATCCTGGGAGTCGTCATCCAGCGCCAGCAATTCGAAGTGTGGGTAGTCCTGGGTCAGCAACGAGCGCACACAGCCCTCGATTTCGTCTTGCTCGTTGCGGGCCGGCACCAGGATTGATACCAGCGGGAACTTGGTGGAAGGTGGGTGCAGATCCAGCTTATGCAGGGTGAGCCGGTTAATGGTGGCGATCGCCAACTGTGTCAGCAGGAACAGGCCGATGCCGCCCAGCAGTCCGACCATCAGCGGTAGGCCCCGCTCGATTGCTGGGCGCGCCGGATCGACCACCAGATGCGGAAGCCTGCGGCCCTTAGCAGGTCGGCCTCCCGGGTCGGCCAAGCGGCAATCTGCGGCGCAGCGACGGTGGGCGGCGAAGCCCCGCCCGGTGGGTCCAGGCCAGGATGGCGGCGTTACCCACCCAAATCGCAGCTAGCGGCGTGGACCGATTCCAGAGCAGCAGGTAGAACAACAGGCCGATCATCCCCAACATCACCGCCCAGGCGTCGGGGCGAAGCGCGAAGTAAAAGACGGTGAACAACAGGCCGAGCACCAGTGCCGCTTCGCCGAACGTGAGGCCGGCCCATACGCCGAAGGTCACCGCCAGCGCCTTGCCACCCTTAAAGCGCAGGAACGGTGAGAAGGCATGTCCCGCCACCGGCGCCAGCGCGACCGGAAGGATGCCAGGCCCCGTCACCCCGAAGGCGTAAGCCGCCAGGCCGACCGGAAGTGCCCCCTTGGCGAAATCGAGCAGCATGGCCAAGACGCCAGCCTTCCAACCGGCAGCCCGCCAGGCGTTGAAGGCGCCGGGGTTACGGTCTCCGTGAGTTCGCGGGTCGCCACCGCCAAATCGGGTGCTGAGCACGATTGAAAATGGGATGGCGCCAAGGGCGAAGCCGAGGACGGTCCAGACCAGGATCAAGCTAGGCACCCTCGGCGGCGAGCTCGGTGCTGGCCGCCCTCAGCGGCTCGGTTGAGCCGGCAATCAAGTTGGCAGTGATCTTGGCCGAACTCAGCACGCCCGGCAGACCGGCCCCGGGGTGGGTGCCGGCTCCGACCAGGTACAGGTTGTCAAACTCCTCCGAGCGGTTATGTGGCCGGAACCAGGCCGACTGGGTCAATATCGGCTCGATCGAAAAGGCCGAGCCGCGGTAGCTGCGCAAGGTGCCCTCGAAATGCGACGGGTCGATCCAGTGTTCAGCCACGATGTTGGCCCGCAGGTCCGGCAGGAAGTGCTGCTCGAGGTGCGTCAACAGCCGGTCGCGATAGCGGGGGGCCGCCTGCGCCCAATCGATTCCCGATTCCTGGTTAGGCACTGGTGAGAGCACATAGAAGCTCTCGCCGCCAGGAGGGGCGAGCGACCGGTCGGTGCGGGTCGGCATGTGCAGGTAAAGCGAGAAATCGTCGGCCAGCAGCTTGCGGTCGAAAACGTCTTCGATCAGCCCCCGATAGCGCTCGCCGAGCAGGATGTTGTGATGGGCCAGCGGGGTGTCGGTGTACCTGCGCTTGGTGCCGAAGTACAACACGAACAACGACATGCTGTGGCGCATCCGCTCGATTCGGCGATCGGTAAAACGGCGTCGATGCTCTGACGGGATGAGCCGGCGATAGGTGTTGGCCATGTCGCCGTTTGAGACCACCGTATCCGCCAGATGCCGTGATCCGTCCTCCAGCAGTACACCCTGAACCCTGCGACCTTCGATCAGGATCTGCCGCACTGGCGAATTCAGATGGATCTCCACTCCCAGTTCGGTGGCCAGTGAGGCCATTGCCCGCACCAGAGCCCCGGTCCCACCCATAGCGTAGTGCACTCCCCACTCGCGCTCCAGGTAGTGGATCAGGGCGTAGATCGAGGTGGTCTGGAACGGATTTCCCCCGACCAGGAGTGGGTGAAATGAGAAGCAGCGACGAAGGAAGTCGTCTTCGACGAACTGCGAGACGTAGCGATAGACCGACTTGTAGGACTGGAGCCGAATCAGGTCGGGCGCCACCCGCAGCATGTCGCTGAAGTGCAGGAAGGGGCGGTCGGCCAACTCAACAAAGCCCTTTTGGAAGATCGAGTTGGTGGACTGAATGAAGCTCTGATAGCCACCCACATCGGCCGGATTCCAACGACGGATCTGATCGGCGATGAAATCCGGGTCGTCGTTGTAATCCAGCCAGCGGCCATCGTGGTGGAAGATCCGGTAGAACGGATCGAGCGGGACGAATTCAACGTAGTCTTCCCGACGCCGACCCGCGAGCTGAAACAGTTCGTCAAACAGGAAAGGGGCGGTGATGACGGTCGGACCGCCATCGAAAGTGAAGCCGTTCCGACGGTAGACGTAGGCGCGGCCGCCCAGCTGATCGCGCGCCTCAAACAGCGCTACCTGCGCTCCGGCCACCGCCAGGCGGATGGCGGTCGCCAGCCCGCCGAAGCCGCCACCGATGACCAGCACCTGATCGCTCATCGGCTGGCCAGTCGCAGGGCGCGGGTTGCGCCGAATCGGGCGCGCAGCCAGATCGAAGGCAAACGAGCCAGTTTCTGTCCGATATTGAGATGGGCCCGCCGCGTGAAGACGTCATAGTCGTTGGCCTCGATCTCTCGCAAAATGCCGCCATACAACTCGGCGGCGGCCATCACCGCAAAGCGACCTTCTGCGTGCAGCAGGCCGATCCCTGGCCAGGCCTCGTGATACAGCCGGCGGGCGCGGGCGATCTGGTACTGCATGAAACGCCGCCAACCAGCCGACCCGGCGTTGACCCGCCCCTCGGCCAGATCCTGTTCTCTAAAGCCATGACGGGCCAGCTCCTCGAGCGGCAGGTACAACCGACCAGCCTGCAGATCCTCGCCAACGTCGCGCAGGATGTTGGTCAACTGCAGCGCGACACCCAGCTTGAGCGCATAGCGATGGGCCTCCCGGTCGTGAAAGCCAATGATGTGCATACTCATCAAGCCGACCGTGGAGGCCACGCCGTAGCAGTAGTGAGCGAGCGACTCGAAGTCGACGTAGCGATCCACCCGTAGGTCCCGGCCAACGCCGTCGATCAACTGGTGGGCGTAGGCATCAGGCACGCCGAAACGCCGCCGCGCGTCCCGCCAGGCGTGGGCCACTGGATGGTCCACGCGTTCATCAACCCCCAGCGTCTGCGTGCGCCAGGCTTCCAGCTCGTCGGCCGCATTCGCGCTCGGTTGGTCCACGATGTCGTCCGTGATTCGACAAAACGCGTACAGAGCGCGAATGGCGCGGCGTTGTTCCCCGGGCAGGAATTGGCTGGCGAAGTGAAACGACCGGCTGTGTTCGGCGGTGATCGCCTCGGACAGGCGGTAGGCCTCTTCCAACCAGCGATCCGCTCGGTTCATGGGGGCTGCCGGGCTCTGGAACTCGGCCAGCCCCTGATGCGCCAGGTCCAGCAAGCGGTGCTCCCAGCGCGGGATACCCATCATCATTTCAGTCATTCTGCTCTCCCACCATGGGGCTGACCATAGCAGATGCACGAGAATTTGTCAAGATTTTGTCGTGATATAATTGACGATAGCTGGACGCCTGAGCCGGTTGCTGGAATGGTTCAGTTCTTGTATGGGTTTCTACGATGCAGTCTGGACACCGTGTTAGCATGTTCCTTTTGGAGGCCGCGTGAGCACCTACGCCAATACCGCCACATTCAACCTCAAAGTAGTTGTCTCCGAGACCGGCCTGAAGCCGGATACCGTCCGTGCCTGGGAGCGCCGCTATGGGTTACCGGCTCCCGATCGGACTGCGGGCGGACACCGTCTCTATTCGGAGCGGGATATCGCCACCTTGAAGTGGCTGGTGGCGCGAAAAGATGAAGGAATGAGCATCAGCAAGGCGGTCGGATTGTGGCGACAGCTGGAGCGCGACAGCCGAGATCCGCTGGTGGAGATGCCGCTACTGGAAGATCGGCTGGAGGCCGAATCTGCGATGCTGCGGCCAGGCAGTACGCTGGAAGAGGCGCGGGAGGCTTGGATCAAAGCCTGTCTGGCCTATCGGGAGGTCGAGGCCGATCAGATCTTGGCCGAGGCCTTCGCCGAATTCCCGGTCGAGACGGTCTGTGTCTCGGTGTTGCAGCAGGGCTTGTCCGCGATCGGTGACCGCTGGTACGCCAACCAGGTCAGCGTGCAGCAGGAGCATTTCGCCTCGGAGTTGGCTACCCGCCGGTTGGAGGCCTTGATCGCAGCCGCGCCTCGCCCGCACCTCACCGGGTCGGTGTTGGTCGGCTGTGCTCCCGATGAAGACCATGTTTTCGCGCCCTTGCTGCTGGTGCTCTTCCTTAAGAGGCGCGGTTACCAGGTGGTGTATCTGGGCGCCAATGTGCCGCTGGATCACTTAGAGGCGACGGTTGCGGAAGTGGAACCCCGGATTGCGGTCTTGACTGCCCAGCACCTCCACAGCGCGGCTCGGTTGCAGGATGTGGGCTTCTTCCTCGAGCGGGCGGGCGTGCGGTTGGCCTACGGCGGCTTGATCTTCAATCGCATCCCCGAGCTTCGAAGCCGGATCCCGGGCGAATTCCTCGGTGAACGCCTGGATCAGGCGGCCACCCGGCTCGAGTCGCTGTTGAAGACCCGGCCGCAGCTCCCCCGGGTCCCAGACCGAGCTCCTGAATTGCAGGCCGCTCTGGATCACTTCCACGATCATCAAGCCGACATCGACGGTCGGGTCCGGGACCGGCTGAAGCAGTCTCCGATCTCTCATACCGACCTGGAGACCGCTAATCACTTCCTTGGCCAGGGAATCTCTGCAGCGCTGGCATTGGGCGACGCGGCCTACATGGGCGACAACCTGGAATGGGTGCAGGGACTGCTCGCATATCATGGTGCCAACCACGGGGCGCTCGGGTATTACCTCGCCGCGTACCGCGAGGCGGCGCATGAACAGCTCGACCAACGTGCGGCCCCCATCCTTTCCTGGCTGGACCAGCTCCCGGCCGCGCAGTTCGACTCCTAGACTCTCCCGCGACCACGACCCCGGCGACCTCCACGCCTGGACCGCAGATACCCCACCCTTCCCCTATCGCGCCCTCAAGCTGTCCAATAATATCTCGACAAGACATTGACAAAACAAGGACAGCATGCTATTCTGTTCGTGATTTGAGCAGTCTAGGACACCAGGAGGTTTCGATGCAGGACAGCAGCATTGCCAGGCGCGACGGCCGGATCGCCGAACGCACCACGCGAGGCGATGAGCGAGAAACCAGGGTCAGCGAGCGGGTGACCTACCGCCTGCCAGAATTCGTGGTCTATCCAGGCAGCGGAAAACTGGAGCAGGTAATGAGTCAGCGAGCCGAGGAGCAGCTGCCCCTCAGCATGCTGGCTGCCGCCCGCGAGATTCTGGCCGGGCTCGGCGAGGACCCGGGACGGGAAGGCTTGCTGGACACACCCAAGCGAATGGCCAGCATGCTGCGCGAGGTCACCACCGGCTACGCGGTCGATCTGGACGCGGTGATCAACGGGGCGATCTTCAACGAGGACTACCACGAGCCGATCGTGGTGAACGACATCACCTACTACAGCATGTGCGAACATCACGTGCTGCCGTTTCATGGCAAAGCTCAGGTGGCCTACATCCCCAACGGCAAAGTGGTGGGTCTGAGCAAGATCCCACGCATCGTCGAGACCTTCTCCCGTCGCCTGCAAGTGCAGGAGCGGCTCACCGCTCAGATCGCGGACTTCATCGACGATCGTCTTCAGCCGCGCGGCGTGGCGGTGGTGCTGGAAGGGGTGCACTTCTGCGCAGTGATGCGTGGGGTACAGCAGCCAACCAGCAGCATGCGCACCGAATCCCTGCGCGGCGTCTTTCGAGACGATCCGGCATTGGTGGCGCGGCTGCTGGGTTCACCCCATGGGACCCGCGCCTAGTCGCGCTCAGGAGCTCAGCTCATGAATCAATCAGGAGTGTTGGTCGACCAGTTGGAAAAAACCTATCCCGGGCCAGTCCGGGCGGTAGACGGAATCAGCTTCGAGGTGGCGGCAGGCGAGATCTACGGATTGCTGGGACCCAACGGGGCTGGCAAGAGCACGGTGGTCAAGGTGCTTACCACCCTGGCACTGCCGACTTCCGGCACGGCGCAGGTGGGCGGCTTTGACGTCCGCACCCAGCCGGGCGAAGTGCGACGTATCGCCGGTGTCGCGTTGCAGGAGATCGGGCTCGATCCGGTGATGAAGTCGCTCGAAATGTTGCGTTTGCAGGGCCGCCTGTTCGGGATGTCGAGTGGCGAAGCCACCCGTCGGGCGCACGAATTGATCGAGTTGGTTGGATTGTCGGATGCGACCGAGCGCCGCATTCGTACCTACAGCGGCGGCATGCGTCGGAGGCTGGATCTGGCGTTGGCGCTGGTCCATCAGCCACAAGTGCTGTTCCTTGACGAACCGACTACCGGCCTGGATCCTGCCAGCCGGCGCGATCTCTGGGCCGAGGTAAAACGCCTGAATCGCGAGCTGCAGATGACAATCCTGCTCACCACTCAGTACCTGGAGGAAGCCGACGCGCTGGCCGATCGGGTGGCGATCATCGACCAGGGGCGGATCCAGCTGGAGGGATCGCCGGCTGAACTGAAGGCCGGGGTCGGATCGGAGTCGATCAACATTTCCTTTCGAAACCGCGAGCTGGCCGAGCAGGCCAGGGGCGTGCTGGCGCAGCTGGCCGCCGAAATTCAGCGCGATCGAGAGACGATCCGGCTGTACCTCAATCGGGCTGCCGCAGCCGTGCCGGCGGTGGTCCGGCGACTGCAGCAGGCAAATCTTGAACCGTTATCCGTCACCCTGACCCAACCTACGCTTGATGATGTTTTCCTGAAAGCCACCGGCCAACGACTGGCGGCGCCCTCAGGCATGGAGGCGACACAGTGAACCTGGCAACAACCCGCACACTGAATGCAAGAAGGGCCGGAGATCAACCGCGCCGGTGGCTGGTCATTGAAGTGGCGCTGATGAGCTGGCGCAATCTGGTAGCGGTCTTTCGCACCCCAGAAGCGATGCTGCCGCCGCTGGCGATCAGTCTGTTCTTCCTGGTGATCTACGACTCGACCCTGGGGCGAGCGTCCAGCTTCATCCCTGATTTGGGCGCCAACAGCTACCTGGGGTTCATCCTTCCACTCTCGATCATCAGCGCCTCGCTGGCCGGCGCCGGCATTGCGGCGCAGAACCTGGTACGCGAGATCGAGAGCGGTTACTTCGATAAGCTGCTGCTCACCCCGATCAGCCGGGCGGCGCTGCTGTTGGGCCCAATCTTTGCCGGCGCGGTGATCCTCGGAATCCAGGCCAGCCTGGTCATGGCGGTCGGCTTGCTGCTTGGCCTGGAGCCAAGCACCGGGCTCCCCGGCCTGCTGGCGGTAGGTGGCCTGGCGATCCTGTTGGGCACCGGCTTTGCGGGCTTTACCGTTTCAGCGGCGCTCGGCAGCGGCAGCGCCGCCGCGACGCAGGGGGCGAGCTTCCTATTCTTCCCGCTCACCTTCCTGGCGCCGACCTTTGTGCCGCTGGAACTGCTGGACGGGTGGCTGAGCACCGCCGCCCGCTTCAATCCGATCACCTATGTGCTGCAGGCGATGCGCGGGCTGATGAACTCTGGCTGGGAGGCGGCTGCACTGTGGCAGGCGGTAGCCGCCTGCCTGATCCTGGCAGTTGCGATGTACGCGCTGGCGGCCTTTGCGTTACGGGTTCGAACCAGCCGCAAGTGACCGCTCCGCGCCTCGGCTTCGCAGTCAAGCTGCTGGGCCGGCCAGAGCTTCGCTCACACGATGCGCGGCGCTGGCAGAACTGGCCGCACCTGCAAGTGAGTCTTGAGTACGTAAAAGAGATCATTTCGTATCTGGATCAATCGGAGATCCGGATGTACCGGCTGGCCTCCGGCCTGGCCCCGTATGCCACCCACCCCGACCACCCGGAGTTCCACCGGCAGGTCGCGCAGTCCCGGGCGCAGCTGTTCGACCTGGCGCGGCATGCGCCCAGCCTGGCGGAGCTGTTCGGGGTTCCCAAAAGCGTGTCGACCATTCCGGTGCGAGCGATGGTGGCATGAACAAGAGCGTTCGGAAGGGACCCCCGGTGCTCGTCACGGGCGCCACCGGCTACATCGGCGGCCGTCTGGTGGGGCGCCTGGTCGCCGAGGGCTACCTGGTGCGCGCAATGGCCCGCGATGCGGATGACTTGGCGCACAGGGATTGGTCGGATCAGGTACAGGTCGCGGCAGCCGATGCCTTGAGCGGAGAAGGGCTGCCTGCGGCGCTGGATGGGGTGGAGGCTGCTTATTACCTGATTCACAGCATGTCCGCCGGGTCGGACTTCCATCAGAAAGACCTGCAGGCGGCCCGCAACTTCGGACAGGCCGCCAAACACGCCGGTGTGCGGCGGATCATCTACCTGGGGGCGCTGGGGCAGGACGATCCATCGCTGTCCCCGCACCTGGCCTCCCGCCAGGCGACCGGCTCGGCGCTGCGCCAGGCCGGGGTGTCAGTTACTGAGTTTCGGGCGGCGGTGGTGGTCGGCGCCGGCAGCCTGTCATTTGAAATGCTGCGCTACCTGACCGAGCACATTCCGCTGATGATCTGTCCGCGTTGGGTGTACACCCGCACGCAGCCGATCGCGATCGACAACTGCCTGGATTACCTGGCGGGCGCGCTGGAGCAGCAGCAGAGCATCGACCGGGTGATTGAGATCGGTGGCGAGCAAGTGCTGACCTATGGGGAGATGATGACCGGCTACGCCCGGGTGCGCGGCTTGCGCCGTTGGCTGCTGCCCGTGCCGGTGTTGACCCCGCGCCTTTCCTCCTACTGGGTGCACCTGGTGACGCCGATCTCGGCTGTCATCGCCCAGCCCTTGATCGAAGGGCTGCGCAGCGAGGTGATCGTGCGCGACCCTTCCGCCCGTCAACTATTTCCCGAGGTCGAGCTGCTGGACTATGCGACCGCCGTTAAGCATGCCCTGCAGGAGCTGGAGTCTCCACGGATCGATCCGGCGGAGCAGCCGCCGCCCACCGACGGGTCGGCGCAGCTAATCTGGAAGCGAGGATTGATCGTCGAGCGGCGCAGTTCGCCCTCGGCCGCCTCGGCCGCCAGCCTGTACCGAGCGTTTTCCGGGCTCGGCGGTGACCAAGGCTGGCTCTCGCTCAATTGGGTTTGGCGGCTGCGCGGTGCGGTGGATCGGTTGCTTGGGGGCGTGGGGATGCGCCGCAGCCAACGACCGGCTGAGCAGCTGAGCCCGGGCGATCTGGTCGACTTCTGGACAGTGGAGACACTCGATCCGGGGCGTTACCTGCGTCTGCGGGCGGACATGAAACTGCCCGGCAGAGCCTGGCTAGAATTCGAGCTCAGGGAGCCTGGTTCGGGCGAGCATTTGTTGCAGCAGACCGCCATCTATGCACCCAAGGGCCTGGTCGGCTTGCTGTACTGGCTGCTGCTCTACCCGATTCACAGCCTGATCTTCCGCCGCATGCATCAGCGGTTACAGCAACGAGCAAGTATGATTGAGTCGGGCCTCTAATCACTTCAAACCATCCATCCAACCGAATCGTTTCAAGGGGAGAGCACACCATGCTAAGTATTGCCGTGATTGTCTCGGTGCTGGCGACCATCGCCATGAACGGGCTGGCCAACGCGCTGCCGATCTACGGACAGACCACCGCTGAGATCTCGAATCGCTACGACACGCTATTCACCCCGGCTGGCTATGTATTCGCCATCTGGGGACTGATCTACCTGGGATTACTGGCTCTGGCGGTCTATCAGGCGCTTCCGGGGCAGCGCGACAACCCGCGCCTGCGACGAGCCCGCGGCTGGATTGCTCTCAGTGGGTTGGTCAATATCGTCTGGCTGCTGCTGTGGCATTCCGAACGTTTTCCACTCACCATGCTGTTCATGCTGGGGCTGCTGGCGACGTTGATCGTTAGCTACCAGCGCCTGGAGATCGGGCGAGCCTCAGTTACGGCCGGTGAACGCTGGCTGGTCCAGCTGCCGATCGGGATCTACCTGGGCTGGATCTGCGTGGCGACCATCGCCAACGCCAGCGTGCTGCTGGTATCCGCAGGTTGGGACGGCTGGGGACTGGCGCCCGAGGCCTGGACGATGATTGTGTTGGCGGTGGCGTTAGTCATCGGGTGGCTGCTGGCGCTCCGGCGCGGCGAGGTCGCGGCACCGCTGGTATTGGTCTGGGCGTTCGCCGGGATCGCGGCCCGCGGTTTCCCAACTGTAACCACGGCGGCCTGGGCTGCGGCGGCGCTGGCCGGGCTGGGCGCGCTGGCCGGCTGGCGCAGAGGGCGCGGTCGGCTGGCACGACCCGCCGACCTGTCAACCACCTAGATTTCGACCCCCGAGCACGCACAGCACTCAACCGCAAAGCAGCCGGCGGCACAGTATTGGCCGAGAGAAACCGGCGGGCGGAGATCGAACCGGCTGCACAACAGAAAACGCCCGGGACCGGCCCGGGCGTTTTCTGTTGAACTTGCTGGAGGAGAAGGCAGGTTGCCTTAGCCTGTGGTGGGGGGCAGCAACACGCTGTCGATCACATGGATCACGCCGTTGCTGGCTTCGATATCGGTAATGATGACTTGCGCATCACCGATCTGGACCGAACTGCCGTCCAGCACGAAGTCGAGCGACTGGCCTTCCAGTGTGATGGCCATGCCCATTCCTACGACCTGTGAAGACATCACTTTGCCATCGACCACGTGGTACAGCAGGATATCGCTCAGCTGTGGGATGTCATTCAGCAATGCCTCGACCGTGCCTTCGGGCAGCAACGCGAACGCCTCATCGGTCGGTGCAAAGACCGTGAACGGTCCTGGACCGGCCAACGTACCTGCCAGGTCGGCCGCCTGAAGCGCGGCTACCAACGTGGTGAAACGACCATCCTCGACCGCGATGTCGACGATCGTGCGCGACTCGGGCAGCAAGACGCTGTCGATCACGTGGATTACGCCGTTGCTGGCCTCGATATCGGTGAGGATCACGTTCGCGCCGTCGATCATCACGCCACCGTTATCGGCGGCGATCGCCCAGTACTGGCCTTGCAGCGATTGGGCCGAGCTGAGCTCGACGACCTCAGCTGCCATCACTCGGCCGCTGGCAACGTGGTAGAGCAGGATATCGGTCAGCTGTGGGATGTCATTCAGCAGCGCCTCGACCGTGCCCTCTGGCAGAGCCGCAAAGGCCTCGTCAGTTGGGGCAAACACGGTGAACGGACCTTCGCCCGCCAGGGTTTCGGCTAGGTCGGCCGCCTGTAGCGCGGCCACCAGCGTCGTGAAGCGACCGTCGGCGATTGCGATGTCGACAATCGTCTGCGCTTCCGGCTCGTCCATCGGCTCAGCGGTCGGCTCGACCACCGGCTGCTCGGCAGGGACGGAGGTGGGGGCGGGCGTGGCGGTGGAGGCGCAAGCGCCCAACACCAAACCGGCTACGACCAAAAGGGAGAACAGTGCAAAAGGTTTCATCTTCTAAGCCTCCTTCGGCTTTGGATCGGATGCCCACGTATCCAATAGAACGTGGACAATATATAGACAATTATATGACACAACATTAACATGATATGAACAGGAGATGAGGATCTGGATGGGGTCGGTCGCGTGGCGCGCTACATGCCGCGGATCAATCCGCCGGGCTGACAGTTACGGCAGAAGTTGGTGATCCGGTTGCCGGCGGTAATCTGAGAGATGCGGCCGCCGCAGCGCGGGCAGGCTTGGCCTTCGCGCAGGTGCACCGCAAAGAAGTCGCGTGGCTTGAGGTGGATGTCTTCCCCCATCGCCGCACGCACCTGCTCGATCGATTCGAGCAGCGTGAGGCGCAATGCTTCATACAGTTGGCCGATCTCGTCCTGGCTCAGGTCGGTCCGCTTGCGGTAGGGGTGGATGCGAGCTTGCCACAAGATCTCGTCGGCATATGCGTTGCCGATGCCGGCCAGGAAACGTTCGCGTGCCAAAACGCCCTTGATCTCTCCTCTGAACCGTCCCAACCGTTCTCGGAACTCCGCCTCGCTTACCTGCAGCGCATCCGGTCCCATCTCGGAGAAGGTCGGCACCCGGCCCAGGTCCGAGGTCAGGTACAGCTGCCCCATGCGTTTCTGATCCACGTAGCGCAGCTCTTCCGCTGGATTCTCGAAGTGTAAAGTGACGTGCACCGGGCCGGCCTTCTTCTCGTTCGAGGTGCACAGCTGGAAGCGTCCGGTAAGCTTGGGATTGGCGACCAGCGCGCCTCCCGGCCCCAGCCGAAAGACCAGGAACTTCCCGCGCCGTTCAACGTACTCGACCGCTGCGCCGCGCAGACCATCTCGGAAGTTGCCGCCGGTCAGATCACGCGCCACCAGCGGTCCACCACGCGGGGAGATGCTCACCTCCTGGATCGTGCGGCCAGCCAGGCGGCGCAACAGCACCTCCCGCACAACCTCGAGCTCGGGAAGTTCAGGCATCGAGAGGGCCGATCGGGGAGCAACAGCATCGTTCCTGCGACCGAACCTCCGGCTGGGGGCGACAGCGCCCTGCCGGCTTCACTCGACCGGTCTCACTGCGGCTCGCCACTCAACGCGTACACGCTGTATGCGCCATCGTCGTATCGGAGCTCGAGCCGATCGCAGTCCAATCCGTGCTGGTCCGGCTCCAACACCACCTGCGTGACGCGGTACTCGTCGGCAAAGACCGCCAGCATCCCGCAGTCGACATCCGCTGGCCGACCGCGATAGAAGTACTGCAACAGCCGGACTCGCTGATACCACTCCAATACCTCCGCGCCGCGGTACGGGATCGCCTTGAAGTCGGCCAGGATCGGAGCGCCGGTCGCCAACCGGAAATCCTGCATCTTGGGCGGGACCAGGTACTGCTGCCCTTCGGACCGCGTCGTCCGCACATACTCGAATACCGGACGCACGGGCGACGATTGCCGCTGCTGAAACTGCACCGCTGACCAGGCGATGCCGGTGGCCACCGCCAGCCCGGCCGCCACCCATCCAGTGGCGGGCAACAGCCCGGGCCGTGGGATCCGGCTCGGAGCCGCACCCAATGTGCCCGCCAGGCGCCCCGCCAGCACCGCGGAGGACAGTGGGACCAGCGTCGCCGAGAGTCGCCAGGGGAAAAGCAGCGCCAAAGAATTGCTGGCCAGAATCAGCTGCAGCATGGTCAGCCCGCCACCGACGGCCAGCAGGCCCAGCATCACCGGCAGCAGCCGGGTACGGCGGATCACCAGCAATGCCGCACCGATCAGCGCCAGCTTGGCCACCGAGGTCAGACCGAACCACTCGGTCGGGAGCGCGTGATCCGGAATGCGGAAGTCGACGATGATTTGCTGAGCGGTGGATGAGGGCGGAAGGAAGTTGACAACCACATAGATCACGATCGGCGCCACCGCCATCAGGGTTGCGCCGGCCGCGGCCAGCGGCCGCCGCAGATCGGGAGAGCGCCGGAGCAGGCTGACCCCGTAGATCGTAGACAGGGTGGCGGCGCTCAGCAAGTAGGTCGGGTGGAAGGAGGCGGCGAGCGCGGTGGCCAACATGGCCGGGAGCACCCGGCCTTCCAGGTAGAGCCAGATCGATAACAGCAGCAGTACCCCGAACACACTGGGCTGGAAGACCGGGCCGAGCAACCGCTGTCCGCCCATCCCGCCATCGAACAGATATCCCCATTCACCGCCCGGAACCAGGCCGAGTGCAAAGCGCAGCGCGGCTGAATGGCTGACGAACACCATGCCGAAGAAGAGCAGCGCAGCGGTCGAGTGGCGACCGATGCCGTACAGTCGGCGAGCGATCCCGAACAGCGCCGCCAGGTAGACCGCGAAGACCAGCAGGTACAGCGAGTAGTTGAGCACTGCCAGCGAAGCGAGCACTGGCGAAGTCCCAGTGGGATCGGGCTGCGCGGTTGCCCCAGGGTTCAGCACCATCAGCCTCACCAGCAACGTGAACAGCGGCGTCGGATCGCGGGTCCCAGCCAGCCAATCGGCTTGCAGTTGGCCGACCCCCGCCTGGGCCAATCCGTGCAAGAAGTACTGGTTCTGGTTCGAGGTGTAAAGCGGGGATTGTCCGTAAGCCAGGCCGAGCGCCACGCCCCATATCAGCAGCGTCAGGCCGTGCTTGGACCAGCGGCTGTTCACCCGGCAACTATGCTTGAACTGGAGATGGTTGACAAGGGAGCGGGCAGCCGATGCCAGAGAAATGATGAGCGACCCTTGACAGTCCGAGGTGCCTGCTTCATAGTGAGACGGCATGCCAACCCTGGGCGAGGCGGTACTTGCGGCGACCATCACCATGCTGGCCACCGGCATCGGTGGCTTGCCGTTCGTGTTCGTGCGCAAGATCCCGGACGAGATTGCCAGGCTGGGCTGGGCGGTGGCTGGCGGCATGATGCTTTCGGCCTCGGTCTTCAATCTGATCATTCCCGGGGTGGACGAAGGCGGCATCACGCCGGTGGCGATCGGCCTGCTGGCCGGCACACTGATCTTTGGCTGGTCCACCAACTTCTTGGGCGGGCACGATCACAATGAGGGCGGCATTCCGATCCCCCGCCCGACGACTGCCGGCGCGGCCCGGGTGGTGCTGATCGTCGGAACGATGTTCATCCACAGCTTTCCAGAAGGCCTGGCGGTCGGGGTAGCCTACGGATCTGGGGAGGCCAACCTGGGCCTGCTGGTGGCGGCCGCCATCTCGGTGCACAACATTCCTGAGGGACTGGCAGTCTCACTTCCGCTTCGAGCGGAAGGCGTGAGCGGGTGGAAATGTGTCGGCTGGGCGATCTTCTCCAGCTTGCCGCAGCCGATCGCCGCCATTCCGGCTTATCTGGCGGTGCAGGCCTTCCGGCCGGTGCTGCCGTTTGCCTTCGGCCTGGCGGCGGGAGCGATGTTCTTTCTGGTCATCAGCGAGATGATCCCCGAGAGCCGGGCCTCCGAGGGCCAGCGGCTCTCCAGCGCTACCGCCACCATGGTGGGATTCCTGGCGCTGATGGTGCTGCAAAACGTGCTGGCCGCGGTCTGAGCCCGACCCACCGAACCGATTATCCGCTGCCAGCCGGGGCCGAAGCACTGACGCCTCGAGACCGTGACATTCTTCCCCTTGCCTTTCACCTGATTTAGGATAGACTAATATCATGATAAGCATGTCCGAATTCATTGGCGCAATCCAGGGAGCGGCGAATCGGTGACAGACCCGACCCTGCTCGTCCTGGCCGCCCTTGGGCTGGCGGCGATCCTGCTCTTTCCCAGCTACGGATTGTTTCCGCGCTGGCGCCGGGCAGCTGGCATGAACCACCGAGTGCGCATCGAAGATACGCTCAAACACCTGTACAACTGTGAACTGAACGGCGACCGGGCCACGCCGGAGAGCGTGGCCGGCACCACTCAACTGACGGCAGATCGGACGCTCAAGCTGCTGATCGAAATGGAAGAGCGCGGCTTGCTGGAGGTTGGGCCGACCGGCATCCGGCTCACCGAGGACGGCCGGAGTTCCGCGCTGCACATCCTGCGGGCGCACCGGCTGTGGGAGCGCCACCTGGCGGACGAGACCGGAGTAGAGCAGCTGGAATGGCACGATCAGGCCGAGCGGATTGAACACCGCCTCACGCCGGAGCAGGTCGAAGCACTGGCAGCTCGGCTGGGCCAGCCCACCCATGATCCGCACGGGGATCCGATCCCCTCGGATGCGGGCGAGCTGATCCCCCACGGCGGGATCCCGATTACTGCCGCCCCACTCAACGTGCCGCTGCTGGTGGTGCACATCGAAGATGAGCCGCCGGCGGCCTACGCGCAATTGGTGGCCGAAGGGTTGCGCCCGGGGAGCGAGATCCGGCTGATCGAGTCCACCCCCGAGAAGACTCGCTTCTGGTCGGACGGTGACGAGCACCTGCTGGCTCCGATTGTGGCCAGCAACCTTTCGGTGCTGGCGCAGCGGGCGCCGGAGGGGGTACCGCTGGACGACGCCCGCCGGTTGAGCGACTTGCGACAGGGCCAGCGCGGACGGGTACTGGCAATCTCACCGCGCTGCCACGGGCTGGAGCGGCGGCGCTTGCTTGATCTGGGCGTGCTGCCAGGAACTGAGGTTCGGGCCGAGTTCGTCAGCCCGGGCAGCGATCCGGTGGCATACCGCATTCGCGAAGCGCTGATCGCGCTGCGGCGCGACCAAGCCGATCTGATCTTGCTTGCGCCCGAGGTGCTTGAGCCGGAGGTGCGTGAACCTCAGGTTCTGGAGTCCGAAGTTCTTGAGCCCGAAGTTCCTGGGCCGGATGCGGCTGCCAGACCGGGTATCGGCCGAACCACGCCAGCGATAGGCGGAGGAGAGTGACGAAAGATTTCATGACAGGCGGTGAGCAATGACCAAAGATCTCATTGGACTCGAGCCGATGACTCCCGATCCGGTTATGGCTGGCTGCCAGGATTGTC